>DASPSK010000352.1:0-2545 GCA_035623975.1 Acidimicrobiales bacterium
GGCCCCAGCCCGCTCGACTCGCAGGTGACCCGGGTCGAGGCCACCGAGGCGGAGGCGGCGGGGGCCGACGGCGTCGTGCTGCTCACGGACCACGATGCCTTCGACCTGGACGCTCTGGCAGCGGCGTCCTGCTACTTCCTCGACACCCGCCACCGGGTCGCCGGCGAGGCCGTCGAGTACCTCTAGAGGCCACCGAGGAGATGGCCGACGTCGGCCTTCTCCTCCAGCAGCTCCTTCGTCGTCGTGGCGATGCGCTCCGTCGCGAAAGCGCCGTGCTCGATGCCCTCCACGACCGTCCAGTCCTTCCCGTCGCTGCAAACGGGGAAGCCGAACTGGAGGCCCTCCGGCACCCCGTACTCGCCCCGGGAGACGACGGCGAGGGAGGTCCAGTCGCCCGCGGGCGTGGGGCGGAGCACGCTGTGGACCGAGTCGATGGCGGCATTGGCGGCCGAGGCCGCCGAGGACGAGCCCCGGGCCTCGATGACGGCGGCGCCCCGCCCTTGCACCGCCTTGATGAAATCGCCCTCGAGCCACTCGCGTTCGGTGATCACCTCTCCGAGCGGCCTGCCACCGATGCGGGCGTGCTCGAAGTCCGGGAACTGCGTGGAGGAATGGTTTCCCCAGATCGCCATGTTCGTGACCTGTGACACCGGCACCCCGGCCCGGAGGGAGAGCTGCCACTTGGCCCGGTTCTCGTCGAGGCGCGTCATGGCGAACCAGCGCTCCGCCGGGATCTCGGGGGCGTTCGACCGGGCGATGAGGCAGTTCGTGTTGCACGGGTTGCCCACGACGAGGATGCGGACGTCCGAGGCGGCGTGGGCGTTGATCGCCCGGCCTTGCGGCCCAAAGATGCCTCCGTTGATGCCGAGGAGGTCCTTGCGCTCCATGCCGGCCTTGCGGGGCACGGACCCGACGAGCAGCGCCCACGACACGCCGCCGAAGCCCACGGTCAGATCCGTCGTCGTCTCCACGCCCGCAAGGAGCGGAAAGGCACAGTCGCTCAGCTCCATGACGATGCCTTCGAGCGCTTTCATGGCGGGCTCGATCTCGATGAGGTGGAGGACGACCGGCTGGTCCGCTCCGAAGAGATCGCCGGCGGCGAGGCGGAACAGCAGGGAGTAGCCGATGTGGCCGGCTGCACCCGTCACGGCGACGCGGATCGGGTCGAGGGAGGTCGAGGAGTCGCTCACGCCACCGGAGGCTAATCGCCCTCGCCGGCGACGGGACAGCCCGCTCAGAGGCGTGCGGCGATGGCCTCGGCGAACTCGCTGCAGCGCACTTCGGTCGCCCCCTCCATGAGGCGGGCGAAGTCGTAGGTGACGATCCTGTCGGCGATCGTCTCCTCGAGCGCCCGGACGACGTCGTCGGCCGCCTCCTGCCAGCCGAGGTGCTCGTACATGAGGACCCCGGAGAGCAGGAGGGACCCGGGGTTCACCTTGTCCTGGCCGGCGTACTTCGGGGCGGTCCCGTGGGTGGCTTCGAAGACGCCGTGGCCGGTGACGTAGTTGATGTTGCCACCTGGGGCGATGCCGATTCCCCCGACCTGGGCTGCCAGGGCGTCAGAGAGGTAGTCGCCGTTCAGGTTCGTCGTCGCGATGACGTCGAACTCGTCAGGGCGCGTGAGGACCTGCTGGAGCGTGATGTCGGCGATCGAGTCCTTCACGAGGATCCGATTGCCCGGTTCGCCCCGGCAGTCGTCCCAGCCCACGGCCACGTCGGCGAACTCGTCCCGCACGACCTCGTACCCCCAGATGCGGAAGGCCCCCTCCGTGAACTTCTGAATGTTCCCCTTGTGCACGAGCGTGACGCTGCGGCGGTTGCGCTTGACGGCGTAGGCGAGGGCGGCCCGCACGAGGCGCTTGGATCCCGTCTCCGAGACGGGCTTGATCCCGACGCCCGAGTCGGGCCGGATCGACCAACCGTAGGAGTCCTGCAGGAACTCGATGAGCCGGCGGACCTCATCGCTGCCTTCCTGCAGCTCCAACCCGGCGTAGACGTCCTCGGTGTTCTCCCGGAAGATGACCATGTTCACCTTCTCCGGGTGGCGGACGGGCGACGGGACGCCGCTGAACCAGCGGACGGGCCGCAGGCACACGTAGAGGTCGAGCAGCTGGCGGAGGGCGACGTTGAGCGACCGTATGCCCCCGCCGACCGGCGTCGTGAGCGGGCCCTTGATGCCGATGAGGTGGTCCCGGAAGGCCTCGACGGTGGCTTCGGGCAGCCACTCACCGGTCTCGTCGAAGGCCTTCTCCCCGGCGAGGACCTCCTTCCACTCGACGCGGCGGCCATGCTTGGCGGCGGCGGCGTCGAGCACGAGCTTGGCCGCCGGCCAGATGTCCACGCCGGTGCCGTCGCCTTCGATGAAGGGGATGATGGGCTCGGCCGGTACCTGCAAGATGCCGTCCGGCGACATCGTGATCTTCTCTGACATGACCCGGCAGCCTATGGGAGACGGCGCCGGTTCATTCTGCCGCCGTCGTGGGGGATCGGCGGGGCGCGCGCGGGCTTTCCGGCCGTAGAGCCCGCCCGAGTAGCCTGCAGGGGG
>DASPSK010000356.1:0-5711 GCA_035623975.1 Acidimicrobiales bacterium
GTCGACGTCGCTCGCATAGTTGAGCTCCCTGGCGCCGTGCTTTCCCATGGCGATCACCGAGAAACCCGCCCCGGCGCCCGCCAGGGCGCAGGCCGAGAGGAGCACGCCGTCCGCCAGATCGGAAAGCGCCTCGCCCACCTCCTCCAAGGACGTGAGGCCGGCGAGGTCCTCCGCGGCGATGGCAAGCAGGCCGAGGCGCTTGCGCCGCACGAGGTCGGCCGGGTCCTCGGCCAGCCGTGGGTCGGCGATGGTCGGAGAACGTGACGAAGCCGCACTCGACACGCGGGCGGCGATGACCTCGAGAGCGGCCGGGTCGGTGAGGACGAGCCGGCCGAGCGATCGGCTGCCGGCCATGACCGCGGCCACGACGGCGGCGAGCCGGGGCTCAGCGGCGAGCCGTTCGGCAGAAGATCCGTCGCTCTCGATCAGCCGCTCGAAGCCGACGCGCACGATCTCGGGCGCGGCGGAGGACCGAATGGCGGCTTCGATCCCTGCTGGCAGCGTCATCCCATCGCCTCGCCGAGCAGGCTAACGGGACCCGTCGGGTAGGCTCTTGACGTGGGCCGCTTGCGCGTGGCCCTGTGCCAGCTCGACGTAGTAGTGGGTGACCTCGACGGCAACGTCGCCAAGGTGCTCGCCGCCCTCGCCGAGGCCGAAGGCGCAGGGGCCGATCTCGCTGTGTTCCCAGAGCTTGTCATCCCGGGCTACCCGCCCGAGGACCTGCTCGTGAACCCGGCGTTCGTGGAGGGCAATCTCCGTGCGCTCGAGAGCATCGCGGCCAGATCAGCAAGGTGCGCCGCCGTGGTCGGCTATGTCGATGCCGACGGAGATCTCTACAACGCCGCCGCCGTCTGCGCCGGCGGCAAGGTGCACGGGGTCTGGCACAAGGAGCTCCTGCCCAACTATGGCGTCTTCGACGAGCAACGCTGGTTCCGGCCGGGCACCTCAGGGGGGTCCCAGGATGATCTCTACCTGGTCAACGGAGTCCGCGTGGGCGTCGTGGTGTGCGAGGACGCCTGGAGCCCGACCGGGCCCGTGGCGCGCCTTGGAGCCGGTGGTGCCGAGCTGATCGCCGTGCTCAACGGTTCGCCCTACCGGGCGGCCGTGCTCGCAGAACGACGGCGCATGCTCGCCACGCGGGCGGCCGACGCCTCGGCGGTGCTCGCCTACGTCAACGTCGTCGGTGGCCAGGACGAGCTCGTCTTCGACGGCGGATCGATGATCTTCGACCACGACGGCACCCTGCTGGCGGCCGCCCCCCAGTTCGAGGAGGCGGTTCTCGTGGCGGATATCGAGCTCCGTCCGGCCTACCGGAAACGCATCCTCGACCCGCGCGGACAGCCGGACGCGCCCGCGCTACCCGTGCGCCTCGTCGCCGACGTCCGGCCCGACGAGCCTGCCGTCCCGTTCCCGCCCACGATCGAGCCGGAGCTGGGGGAGGTCGAGGCCGACTACAAGGCGCTCGTGCTCGGGACCCGGGACTACGTCGAGAAGAACCGCTTCGCCGACGTGCTCGTGGCGCTGTCGGGCGGCATCGACTCCTCCCTCGTCGCCACGATCGCCGCCGACGCCATCGGGCCCGCCCGCGTCCACGGCATCCTCCTGCCGTCGAGGTACTCCTCGCCGGGTTCGATTGCCGATGCCCTCGAACTGGCCGGCAATCTAGGAATCGACACCCGGACCGTCGAAATCGAGCCCGCCCACGAGGCCCTGCTCGAGATGCTGGAACCCGACATCGCCGGCGGCTCTGTTGGCCTGGCGGCCGAGAACCTGCAGGCCCGCATCCGAGGAGCCGTCGTCATGGCGCTCTCGAACGCCTTCGGCTGGCTCGTCCTCACGACCGGCAACAAGAGCGAGATGGCCGTCGGTTACGCCACCCTCTACGGGGACATGAACGGTGGCTTCGCCGTCATCAAGGACGTACCCAAGACGCTCGTCTACGAGCTGTCCCGCTTTCGCAACGCCGCAGGGGCCGTGCCCGTGATCCCGCAGAGCGTGCTCGAAAAGCCACCCTCGGCTGAGCTGCGCCCGGGGCAACGCGACGACGACACCCTTCCGCCGTACGCCGTCCTCGATCCCATCCTCTACGGGTACGTGGAGCTGGACCGCACGCCGGCGGAGCTCATCGGGGAGGGTTACGACCCCGCCGTGGTCCACAAGGTTGTCACCCTTGTCGATCGGGCCGAGTACAAGCGGCGCCAAGCCGCGCCCGGGCCCCGCATCACGAGCCGCGGGTTCGGCAAGGACCGGCGCATGCCCATCACCAACCGGTTCACCCACGCGTGAGCACCGGCGCTCTGGCCGGGGTGGCCGCGGCGCTCCGAGGGCCGGACGGCCCCCTCACGATGGTTGCCACGGCGGATGCCATCGCCGCATTTCGCGGTGTCGAGCTGGCGCTGTTCTCGTGGCTCGGGCGGGTGGCGCCCGCCTGCGGCTCGCCGGCCGAGGTCGTCTGGGCGTCGTCGGCCAGTCTGCGGGCGGCCTGGAGGGCGACCGAGCTCGAGACGCTCCTGCCCGTCTCCGCCGGTCTGACCGCCACCGCCGGCGGCGAAGCCGGGCACGGGGCTGCTGCAGGCCTGGCGTCCCTCGTCGGCGAAGCCACGTCCGCCGAGTCGGGCGTGCCCGCGGCGGTCCTTTCGTTCTACGACGTCCTGCTCGAGGCGTACCGTTTCCGGCTCGAGCGCGCCTCGCCTGCGGCCGACGGCCCCCTCCAGCGGGTGCTCGAGCGGATCACAGGCGATCTGGAGGCCGAGTGCAACCTGGTGCGAGGGCTTGTGAAAGCACCTGGTAGGGGCGCTTGACTTCACCGTTACACTGAGTCCCGGACATACGGCAGTGCAGGTTCGAGGGCTGAATCCCGGCGGGCGTGCGTGACGGGAGCTGTTCACCGCTTAGTGCGGCCGGGTTTTTTCCCTCACGACCGACGGCACCCTGAGTCGGCGCTCGATCCCCCGATCTGCGATACATGGAGGCTTCGGCTTTGGCGAAGGAGCGAGTCGAGCGAGATGAGGAAGACCTCGTCCGCCTATATCTGACCGATATCGGTCAGTACCCGTTGCTCACCAAGGACGACGAGGTTCGCCTGGCGCAGGCGATCGAGTCACGCTGGGAAGCCGAGGAGGAGCTGAAGGCGAAGAAGGGCCTGACGCCGACCCGGCGGCGTGAGCTGAATCGGGCTGTCAGGGACGGCGAGAAAGCGCAGCGCACTTTCGTGCAGTCGAACTTGCGCCTCGTCGTGTCGATCGCCAAGAAGTACCAGGCCTCCGGGCTGCCCCTGCTGGATCTCATCCAGGAAGGCAACCTCGGCCTCATGCACGCCGTCGAGAAGTTCGACTGGCGCAAGGGCTTCAAGTTCTCCACCTACGCCACATGGTGGATCCGGCAGGCCATCACGCGTGGGATCGCCAATACCGGTCGCACGATCCGCCTCCCCGTCCACGCCGGCGACACCCTTGCCCGCGTACAGAAGGCACAGGCTCGTCTCGAGCTCAAGCTCGGCCGTCCGGCCACGCTGTCCGAACTGGGCGCGGAGGTGGAGTTGCCGGAGGACAAGCTCATCGAGGCGTTGCGCTTTCGCGCCGAGCCGCTCTCGCTCTCCGAGCCGCTTCGCGAGGACGGAGACGCCGAGCTGGGCGACGTCGTCGAGGACCGCTCGGCAGAGTCACCCTTTGAGATGGCCGCCACTGCCCTGCTGCCGGTCGAGATCAACCGGTTGCTCGCACCTCTGGACGAACGCGAGAGGGAGATCCTGCGGCTGCGCTTCGGCCTCGACCGGGGCGAGCCGCGCACCCTCGAAGAGGTCGGCGAGCACTTCAACCTCACTCGCGAGCGCATCCGGCAGATCGAGGCGAGGGCAATGTCGAAGCTGCGACATCCCTCGAGCGACACCGGGGCTCGCGACCTCCTCTCGGTCTAGCGGCGCTTCCTCCCCCTCGTTGCCCGGCCGGGCTCGGGTGCACGGGCTGGGACGACCGGGCATATGATCGCCTCCATGATCAAGAAGGTGCTCATCCTGGCCGTGCTCGTAGCGCTCGGAGTCATAGCTGCCAAGCGCCTGCGCGGCGACTGAACCGCCGTCGGGGCGCTGACGCTAAGCCTGGCGACGCCGTCTCGCTCCGAGCCACCACCCGAGTACGAAGGCGACGGCACCCACCCCGACCGCGACCGCCGACACCGTGAGCGCCGGTTGCGGGGGCACGGGCACCGACACCGAGGAGATGCGGTGGCGCACGCCGCGGACCCGGTCACGCAAGCGCACCGGCTGGACGAAGCGAGTGATCTCGTAGCCGTGCTCTCTGGCGTAGCGGGCGAGCACTCGGTCCGGGTTGACCGCCACCGGATGCCCGACCGCTTCGAGCATCGGCAGGTCCGTGTACGAATCGCTGTAGGCGTAGGACTCGGCGAGATCGATGCCCTCCCGTTCGGCCAGGGCTTGCATCGCCTCTGCTTTGAACTCCCCGTAGGCGTAGAACTCCATCGTGCCCGTGTAGCGCCCGGCTTCGTCCACCCGGGCGCGGCTGGCGATCGTGGCGTCGGCACCGAGGTAACGGCCCAGCGGCACGACGATCTCGGCCGGCGAGGCGGAGACGAGCACGACGCTACGCCCGGCCGCCCGGTGGAGGTCGATCAGGTCTGCCGCCTCGGCGTAGATGATCGGGTCGACGATCTGCTCGAGCGCCTCCTCGACGATCTCTGCGACCCGCACCTGTTCCCATCCGCGCGTGAGGCGGAGAACTGACTCGCGGATGCGCTCGAGTTTCTGCTCACTGGCGCCGAGATGGAGGTAGACGAGCTGGCCGTAGAGCGCCCGCAGGACCGTTCGCCGGTTGATCAGCCCACCGTGGTACAAGGGACGGCCGAAAGCGACCATGGAAGCCTTGGCGATGACGGTCTTGTCGAGATCGAAGAAGGCGGCTTGTTTCGTCTGTTTGGTCGTCACGAGCCTGGGGCGAGGAGATCTCGTATCTCGTTGTCGTCGATGGCCGCGCTCGCCAGCAGCAGCACCTCGTCCCCCGTGTCGAGAACGGTGTCCGATCGGGGCACGACGACGTGGCCCTCACGCACGATGGCGACGATGGTGGCCCCTCGCGGCAGCCCGAGGTCGCCGAGGGCTTGACGGCGGGCCGGCGAGCCCTCGGCCAGCGTCACTTCGACGAGGCGGGTGTTGCCACCCTCGAATTGCAGGAGACGCACAAGCACGCCGACCGAGACGGCCTCTTCCACCAGGCCGGCCAGCAGCTGGGGCGTCGACACGGCCACGTCGACGCCCCACGCCTCGTTGAAAAGCCAGTGGTTCCGTGGGTGGTTGACGCGGGCGATCACGCGGGGGACGGCGAACTCCTGCTTGGCGAGCAGCGAGATGACGAGGTTGTCCTCGTCGTCACCGGTGACGGCCACCATGACGTCGACGTCGTCGAGCTGAGCCGCATGCAGCGAGGAGACCTCGCAGGCATCGGCGGCAACGCAGGTCACGCCCGCTTGCGGCTCGATCGAGGCGACGAGGGTGGGGTCCTTCTCGAGCAGGAGCACCTGGTGGCCGCTGCCGGCGAGATCCTCGGCGAGGAAGCGCCCCACCTTGCCCGCCCCGGCGACAGCCACCCTCATGGCCGGCTCACCTCGTCAGCAGCCCCGAAGGCTGCCTCGAGGGCTCCCACGGCGTCGGTGGAGACCATCAGGTGGAGCATGTCACCCTCTTGGCCGACGAGGTCGGC
>DASPSK010000415.1:0-4297 GCA_035623975.1 Acidimicrobiales bacterium
CCCAGTCGTGATCCAGGCGTTCGCCCAGCTCATCGAACACACGGCCGAACCCATCCGGTTGGTCGTCGCAGGCGATCTCGGGTCCCTGAGGCACTCGCTTGTCGAGCTCGTGACGGACCTGGGACTGGACGGGAAAGTGGAAACACCCGGGCGGGTGAGTGACGAGAGTCTTGTCAAGCTGTATTCCGGCGCCGTTGCCACCGTGCTCACGTCCATGAACGAGGGCTTTGGTCTGCAGACACTCGAGGCCATGGCGTGCGGGTCCCTGCTCGTGTCCACGCCGGCGCGTGCTACACGCGAGATCGCCGCCGAGGCCGACGTCGAGTGGACACCACTCGAGAGCACACAGATGGCACAGGCCTTCGAGGTTGTCTGGAAAGATCGGGCGCGCCAGAATCGGGCGGCCATCACCAACCGGCGAGTGGCCTCGAGGTTTTCCTGGGACGCCACGGCGGAGCGCTTGCACGAGCTCCTCAACGAGATAGCGCAAGGCGATCCTCAAGGGTGACTGACCTGGACCGGAGTCTGCAGACGGTCCTGATTTCCGGCCGGCGCCACGCGGGTTGGGTGCGCCCGTTTGACACGTGTCACTCCTAGTGGTTAACTGACTACGTACGGCGTCTTCCCCCACGACGACAGGCGGGTGGGGGAGCGAGGGGAGGCCGCAACATGAGTCAGGCAGCGCACAGGGCTACGCACCGGTCGGTGGCGTGGAGGCACGTGAAGGCCCTCGGGGCCGCGACGACGGTGTGCCTCGGCGTGGCGACAGCGGTGGTCGGTACCGTCACCCAGAGTTGGGCTGGGGCGACGCTTCAATACATCGTGCAGGGCTCGAGCAGCCGTGCGGCCGCCGCCGAAGTGCGCACCGCCCATGGCGACGTGCTCTCTTCTCTCCCGCTCGTGCACGGTGTGGTCGCCAAGCTCACCGGGGAGGAGGCTGCGGCCGCCAGGCAGGCAGGCCTCCAGGTCTCGCCCAATCTGCAGCTGAAAGTCGACAGCATCAGCCTGGCACCGAACCAGGACCCGTCGAGCAACTTCGGTGAGGTCACGGGGGCGAGCACGCTGTTGAGCGAGGGCTACAACGGCCAAGGCGTGACCGTGGCGGTGCTCGACACCGGCATTGACGCCAAGCTGCCGGATTTCAGAGGTCGCGTCGTCGGCGGCGTCAACCTGAGCGGGACGAGTGCAGGCTGGAACTCGGACCAGTACGGCCACGGCACCTTCGTCGCCGGGATCATCGCGTCGAACGGAGCAGCCTCGAACGGACAGTTCACGGGCATCGCGCCCGGGGCCGACCTCGTGTCGATCAAAGTCGCCGGCGCCAGCGGAGTCACGAGCGAAAGCACGGTCATCGAGGGCGTCACTTGGGCCATCGATAACGAGTCGACCTACGGGATCCAGGTGCTCAACATCTCCCTCGGGGTGGAGCCGAGCGAGCCCAGCGCCTTCGACCCGCTCGACCAGGCCGTGGAGCAGGCATGGCAGTCCGGGATCGTCGTGGTCACCTCGGCCGGCAACGCCGGCCCCGACAACGGCAGCATCACCTCGCCCGGTGACGACCCGGTCGTGCTCACCGTCGGAGCCCTGAACGACGGCGGGCTGGGCGACGCGGCCACTGCGGCCGATTACACGATCCCGTCTTTCTCCAGCACCGGCCCCACCCTCTACGACGGTTGGTTCAAGCCGGACCTGGTGGCGCCCGGCAGGTCGATCATCAGTGTCATGGCGCCGGGCTCCACGATCTATGACGAAAACCCGACCGCCAGGATCGGCCTGGACAATTTCGTCGGCTCGGGCACGTCGTTCTCGGCAGCCATGGTCTCCGGACTGGTCGCTCTGCTCCTGGAAGCAGAGCCGGGACTGACACCCGATCAAGTGAAGGCCGCCCTTCTCTTCAGCGCCTCGCCGGGACCAATCGGTGACCCGTTCGTCGACGGCCACGGGATCGCCGACGTGGCGAGCGCGGTCAGCGTGGCGGGCCAGGTCTCCCTCAACCAGAGTCCCGTTGAGGAGGCGGAGAGCGCCGAGGTCGCCGCGGGTGCCGGTTCGACCACGACGCCGGCCGCCGTCTCACTGTCAGCGACGTGGGCAGAATCGACCTGGAACCCGGCGAACTGGAGCGGGGCGGCCTGGAACGCTTCGCCGCCCGACACGGACCAGGGCGCGACCACCACGGGCACCGGCACCGGCCTCACCTGGAACGGGGCGGCCTGGAACGGAGCGGCCTGGAACGGAGCGGCCTGGAACGGAGCGGCTTGGAACGGGGCGGCCTGGAACGGGGCGGCCTGGAACGACCAGGGTTGGAGCTGAGCCGCAGATGGCCACTGTGACCACCCCCGTGAGCATTCCCCGCCCAGCCAAGATCGTGCTGGCGGTGACCATCAGCGCCGGACTCCTCTGCGCCTTCCTCGTCGGCAGGCACTTCGGCCGCCTTGGCTTCGGTGACCCAGCCGTATGGCTCGTGCTCTCCGGTCTGGTGCTGGCCAGCTGGATGTGGCCGATCGTCATGTACTCGGACGGGTCGTCGCAAGCGCACCATCTCGACGAAGGCTTCTTCGTCGTGCTCGTGCTCGTCTCGACGCCCGTGGCGACGATCGGGGCCTTCCTCTTGGCGACGGTCTTGGCACAGCTGATCCGCCGGCGGGCGCCGGTCAAGACCGCCTTCAACCTCGCCCAGATCACGATCTCGGTCAGCGCCGGTCTCGCCGTCGTCCACGTCCTGGCGCCCCCGACGGCGGGGGCGCCGCTCGGCCTGCCGCAGCTGGCCGCCGCCCTCCTCGGGGCCGTCGTCTACTTCCTCGTGAATTCGTTGGCGCTGGCCGTGATCTTGACGGCCACTGGCGCCGAGCGGCTACGGCCGGCCTTGCTCGACGGCATCCAGATCCGGGCGTTGCTGCTGGCGGCCTCCGTGTCGCTCGGCCTCGTCGCCGCCCTCGCCCTCAAGGCCGATCCCTGGTGCGGGTTCCTGGTCGTGCTGCCGTTCCTGGTGTTCCGGCAGGCACTCGCAGGCCACTACCAGGCCCGCCACGACCGCACCCGCTTGCTCGGGCTCTTCGAGGCCACCTTGAAGGTGCACGGTGCCATGGGATCGGGGGACGTCAAGTCCTCCCTGTCCCAAGCGGCCTCGAGGTTGTTGCGCAGCCCCGAGGCGGCCGTGCTCATGTCCAAGCCGGGCGAGGGCGCCATGGCGGCTCCCATGACCGTCGACGAGTCGCAGTGCTGGCTCACGGTGAGCGGGCGCAGCCGGAGCGAGCCCTTCGACGATGCCGACCAGGCGCTCCTCGGCGCTCTCGCCGCTGTCGGCAGCGGTGCGCTTGCCAACTCCTCGCTCTACGAGGAGCGCCGTCGCGACCACGAGCGCCTTGTTGCCATCACGACCAGCCTGGCCGAGGGAGTGTGCGCCTTCGACGAGCAGGCCCGGGTGACGTTTTTGAACCGGGCGGCCGAGCAGTTGCTCGGCTGGAGTGAGCACGAGCTGGCCGGGCAGGATCTGGCCGGGGGCGATCTCGCCATCCTCGCCTGCACCGCCCGCCGTTCCATCCAGAACAACGAGGTCGTCCAGGGCGAGCAGGCCACGTTCCGCCGGCGGAAGGGCGAGAACTTCCCGGTCGAGGTCACCTGCTCTCCGATCTGCTCGGGCGAGCAGGTGGGGGGAGCCGTGCTCACCTTCCGCGACATCTCGCAGCGGGTGCTGCTCGAGTATCACGCCTTCCACGATTCGCTCACGGGTCTGCCCAACCGCCGCATCTTCCTCGACCGGCTGCAGCACGCCCTCAAGCGGGCGGACCGGACGGGCGAGATTCACGCCGTCCTGTTCGCCGACATCGACCGGTTCAAGATGACCAACGACAGCCTCGGCCACCAGACCGGCGACGAGCTGCTCGTGGGCATCGCCGACCGGCTCCGGCAGGTCAGCCGCGACGGAGACACGCTTGCCCGCTTCGGCGGTGACGAGTTCACCCTGCTTCTCGAGAACATCGAGAGCCCCGAGGCGGCCGAGGCGACGGCGATGCGAATGCTGGACGCCGTTCGCGCCCCGATGACGCTCGCCGGCGGGCGCACCATCACGGCCTCCGTCAGCATCGGCATCGCCATGGCGACGGCCGGCTCTACGTCCGACGACGTCCTTCACGACGCCGACGTCGCCATGTACCAGGCCAAGCGTCTCGGAGCCGGCCGCTACGAGCGCTTCGACGCCAAGGCCATGGTGAAGCGTTCGGCCGAGTGGCTCGACCTCGAGATCGGCCTTCGGCGCGCGATCGACAACCACGAGCTCATCGTCCACTACCAGCCGCTC
>DASPSK010000429.1:0-6820 GCA_035623975.1 Acidimicrobiales bacterium
CTGCTTCACGCAGACGACAACCTTCAACGGCTCGCACCTCCGACTGTCGAGGGATCCACGACAACGCCTTTCAACCGTCTGCAGGCGGGTCGCCCAGGTACTCGGACGGCTCCCCGTTCGGGTTGGGCCCGTACACATAGATCATGCGGGCACGTTCGGGCGCATGGTAGTGCGCCGCCGAGCCGGCGAAGACCTGGATGGTCTCGCCCGGGCCGGCCTCGAGCACCTCGCCGTCGCACTCCACCACGAGGCGGCCCTCCAGGACGTAGTTCAGCTCGTCGAAGGGATGCCGGTCGGTCCAGCCGCTGCGGGCGAGACTCCACTCCCCCATCGCCAGCTGGGGCCAGCCGGTGGGAGGCGCCGCCAGGATGGGATGACACCCGCCCCCGGCTTCGCTTGCGTGCGCTCCGACCGTGAGTTTGCGTGCGGGCATCTCTTCTCGTCCCCGGGGGCTGTCGAGACGTGCTCGACCCCGCTCGCTCCTGCGCGGCGGTGGGTCATTACTACCCCTGGTGAACGACGTTTCGCAACGGTGAACGGCTGCAACGGCCCCAAGGGGCGCCGACCCCTGCACCTCGGTGTCCGCGCGCCTATAGTGAGTGGACGCAGTTTCGCAGGGGTGGACGGTGTGGGGCCGTCCGGCCCGCCCGGGCACACGTGTGCTCACGGCGGGCGGAGACAGTGACGTTGCGGACGCCGAAGCCTGGGGGTCTTCTGACCACCGACTGAAGGGGAGGGGACTCGAGTGGCCAGTGCCGTCGTCGAGGAGCGACAGCTTCTCAAGTCACTTCGCTGGTGGGACGGATTCGTCATCGCCCTGTGCAACCCGGGGTTCCTCATCGCCTTCGTCGGCTACACGATGGACGCCGTGGGGGCCTGGGGGGCGCTCTTCCTCTGGGCGACTGCCTCCGCCATCGGGCTGCTGCAGGCGTGGATCTACTCCGAGACGGCGGCGATGTTCCCGGACAAGCCCGGCGGCATCTCCCTCTACGCCCATGAAGGCTGGCGCGGGCGGTTCTCCCTCATCGGTCCGATCGGTGCCTTCGGGTACTGGATCGGCTGGTCCGTCGTCCTGTCGATCTTCGGCAAGGTGATCGGGGACCTCATCATCTCGAAGTGGTTCCCGAACACGACGTGGCACTTCAGTGACGGCGTGCTCACCGGCGGGGTCACCGTCAACGACCTCATCGGCATCGGGTGCATCGTGCTCGTCTGGCTGCTGAACGTCTACGGCATCCGTCCCGCCGTGTGGATCTCCTACCTCACGGGCCTCGGCCTGTGCGTGCCCCTCGTCGTCATCATGCTCCTCCCCTACCTGACGGGTCACTGGCACTCGTCGAATCTGACCTGGGACCTGCACGGCTACGGCAGCAGTGGTTTCGGCCTCGTCATGGTGTGGTTGTTCCTAAACGGCTGGTCTGCCTACGGCGTAGAGGTGTGCGCCACGTTCGCCCCCGAGTTCAAGAACACGCGGCGGGACACGGCCATCGCCCTGCGGACGGCGGCCATGTTCTCGCTCCTCGTCTTCATCCTCTACCCCCTCGGGCTCGGCGGTGAGATCGGTGCCCCGAAAGTGGCTCTGGCAGAGGGTCAGTACCTGACGGGGGCGTTCGCAACGATCGTCGGCAACGGCTGGGCGTCGTTCGTCGTCATCTGCCTAATCGGGAGCCTTTTCCTCGCCATGATCTCCTCGACGGCGGACGCCTCCCGCGCCCTCTATGGCATCGCCCGCGACGACATGACGATCAAACAGCTCTACCACCTGAACCGATACCACGTCCCCGGGCGCGCCATGACGGTGGACATGGTCGTGAACACTCTCTTGATCCTGTTCATCTCGAGCAACGTCGCCATCTTGTACATGAGCAACATCGGCTACGTCCTCTGCCACATCCTGGCGCTCACCGGCTTCCTGTTGTTGCGGCACGACCGTCCGAACTGGCCACGGCCGATCAAGGTCGGCAGTCCCTGGGTCGTGATCGCCGCCCTGCTGGCGATCGCCAACCTCGTGTTCCTCGTTTACGGCGTTGCCAACCCCGAGCTGGCTTACGCCGTGTCCTTCAAAGACGTCTACATCGGCTTCGGCATCCTCGTGGGGTCGGTTCTCCTCTATGTCTTCCGGCGAGTGGTGCAGGACCGCAAGCCGGTGACGTTCCGGGAGAAGACGCCGACCATGCCCACGCCCGAGCAGATGAAGCTGCTGCAGGAGGAGATCGTGGTTGGTGCTCCGCCGGTCTGAGCACCCATGTGAAGACGGCTGAGGTCGCCGCCCTGTGACGGCGAAGGTGTGCGCCGGGCCGAGCGCCGAACAAGTCGCCACCTATCGGCGGGACGGCTTCGTCATCGTGCCCGAGTACCTCGCCACCGAGGAGGTCGACCGCCTGCTCGAGCACTTCGAGCAGGTCTTCGCCCACGTCTTCGAGACGGGCATCGCCCCCGACGAGGTCAACTACACGCCCGGGGTGACCCCACCGGAGCGGACGCGCCAGCTCTGCAACGTCTGGAAGGCAGACCGCACCATCGCCGCCACGACGCTGGCGGCGCGCCACGCCGCCTTCGCGGCCGGCCTGACCGGGGCGTCGGGCCTTCGCATCAACCAGGACAACCTCATCTGGAAGCCCGCCGGCGGCACCCCGCTCCTCGCCCACCAGGACGGCTCCTATCTCGACTACCTCTCCCCTCCGAACATGGTCACGTGCTGGATGGCACTGGACGACACCTCGAGGGACGCCGGCACCATCTACTACGCCCGCGGCTCGCACCGCTGGGCGCACGCTCCCGTCGGCGGTCAGTTCCACGCCCCCGCGGACTGGCTCTCCTGGCTGGAAGCCATGCGACCCCGAGGTGAGGACGTGGACCTCGTACCGATCGAGGTCCCCCGGGGCGGGGCGGCCTTCCACGACGCCTGGGTATTCCACGGGAGCCCGGCGAATGTGACCGCAGGTGCCCAGCGACGTTCTGTCATCAGCCACCTCATGGAGGCGGGCACACGCTGGAACCCCGCACGACCGCACCCCGTCTACTCCCGTTACCGCCGGCCGGGCGAGACCGAGATCGACGAGGCGTTCTTCCCGGTGTTGTGGCGGGAGGACGGATATCGCAGCCCGTGGCTCGACGAGTACCTCCTAGGGGAGCCCGCCGTCGGCGGCTGAGAGCCGGTGGCTCACGCCGAAGGGATCTCCCAACTGATCCAGACGAGGCAGTCGAGACGTTCACGCGCCGCCGCCGCCGCCTTGCGATACAACCTGGGGCTCACCTTTTCCCGGTCGGGACCGAGAACGAGCAGGCGGACGTTGCGCTCTCGGGCGACCTCGACGAGCGCATCGGTGCGGCGAAAGCTCTTCACGCGGATGCGCTCGACATCGACGCCGAGGGCCTGCGCCCTCTGCACGGGCCAAAGGAGCGAGGCGGCCAGCTCAGGTGTGTAGTCGAGCATGTCGTGGCCCATCATGACGCTGAGGGGCAGCGGAGGGAGCTCGACGAAGTTGGCGACGATGAGGGCTCGTCCCGAGTCGACGGCCGCGTGGACGGCGAAGGAGGCGGCCGCCTCGTCGAAGGGCACGTCGAAGGTCGCCAGCAGCACCGTGCCGCCGTCGGCCACCGTCGGTAGATCGACGTCGGGTGATCGGGTGGCGAGCCGCCCCGTCACTCAGGATGGAGCTCCCAGTTGGGCACTTGGCGGGCGTGGCGGCGGACCCGCTGGCGCCAGCGGGGCATGTAGAAGAGGTACCAGGCACTCATCACGAGGGGGATGAGGATGAAGAACGAGTCCGAGATGCTGACCGCCAGGAAGACGAACACCGCCGCGATCGCCAGCATGGAGCTGATCGCCTTCATCCGGAACCGGCGCATCTCGTGCATGATCGCCCAGTAGTCACCGGCCGGGATCTGGTTGGTGTTCCAGCGTCGCTGGCAGCCTGCGCACTCCCAGACGTCGCCGTATTTGACGAGGGCCTTCTCCCCGCAGTCGCAGCGCACGGTGATCGGAGCGCCTTTCACCTCGCCAGTGTACGAGCGCCGAAGCCGCTCCGACGAGGCGACCCTGTCCTTCGGCCCTAGCACTCGGTGCCGGCAGGAGGCATGCTTAAGGCGGTGCCTGGCCGTCAGGCACACGTGCTGGGAAAGGGGGCGTTCATGTTCGACAAGCTGCTGGTCGCCGTCGACGGGTCAGAGCACGCCAAATCGGTGCTCAATGCCGCAAGCGAGCTCGCTACTAAGCTCGGTTCGAGCGTGCGGGTCCTGCACGTGCTCGAGATGGGCTTCGCAGGCCGGGCCGGGCAGGTCCCGCTCGAAGAGCGGGAGCCAGCACAGAAGATCCTGGACAACGCCGTCGCCGAGCTCGAGTCCCAAGGCGTGAAGGCAACCAGCTCCCTCCGTGCGGCCCAGCACGGCCGGGTTGCGGGCGAGATCGACGACGAAGCTCGGGAGTGGGGCGCCGACGGGATCGTCACCGGCTCGCGGGGGCTCTCCGAGATCGAGGGCCTCTTGGTCGGGAGCACGACCCACAAGCTGCTGCACATCACGAACCTGCCGGTCGTCGTCGTCCGCTAGGGCGACCGGCGCCCGAGCCGGGGCGATTGCGCGGGGCGCGCCGAAGCCCGTATCATCACAGCAGTCAATGTTTACTGCTGGGAAACAAGTCGCCAGGCACTCTGTCGGGTCGTGGGGGAGGACGTGATGACGGACATCGAGCGATTCGTCGCCGAAGCGGGCCGGGAGGAGCAGATCGGCGAGGTCCGCCGCAAGATCGATGCCGAGGGCATCACGTACATCTACTACCAGTTCGCCTCCGTCACGGGCAGGATCATGGGCAAGGGCGTCCCTTCCCCCCACTGGGAGACCATCGCCCGCAAGGGGTTCCAGCTCGTCTACGGCTCGACCGCCAACCTCTTCATCGACCGGCACGGCAACTACATCGGCTACGGCCCAGAAGCTCGCGAGCTCGTGGGCGTTCCCGATGTCGACACCTTCTGCGTCCTGCCTTGGGACCCGAAGGTCGCCCGGGTCTTCTGCACGCTGTTCCGCGGCCGGGAGGAGGAGGTCGACGGCGGCTCCTTCCTCACCTCGGACTGCCGCGGCAACCTGAAGCGCATCCACGCCCAGTTCACGGAGGCGACCGGGTTGCATCTTCGCGCCGGCTGCGAGCCGGAGATGATGTGGCTGAAGACCGGCCCCGACGGCAAGCCGTCGGTCGAGGGGATGACGAAGCCCTACTGCTACCACATCGACCAGTTCTCCGAGCTGCAGCCGATCATCCACAAGGTCATCGACTACGGCCAGCGCATGGGGCTCGACATGATCCAGGGCGACCACGAGGACGCCCCCGGCCAGCTCGAGCTGAACTTCCAGTTCGATCACGCCGACAAGACGGCCGACCGCCTCACGACCTACCGCCAGATCTGCCGCCAGGTCGGGCGGGAGACGAACTCCTTCGCCTGCTTCATGCCCAAGCCCTTCATGGGGGTATCGGCCAACGGCTGCCACCACAACATCTCGCTCTGGCAGGGCGACGAGAACATGTTCCTGCCCGACACCGACAACCCCCGCCTGCCGGGCAAGGTCGGGCTCAACGCCATCGGCGGCGTCCTCGAGCATCTCTCGGCCCTGTGCGCCATCACCTCGCCGACGGTGAATTCGTACCGCCGCTTCGCCGATGCCGGCTTCTGGGCGCCGATCTTCGCCGACTGGGGGTTCCAGAATCGCACGACGGCGCTGCGAATCTCCGCCCCCGGCCGTTTCGAGTACCGCTCGGTCGACTCGGCCGTGAACCCGTACCTCTCCTTCGCCGCCCTGCTCACGACGATGCGGGACGGCCTCGACCGCAACCTCGACCCGGGCGAGCCGGAGGAGCGCAACATCTACGACGCCATGGCGGCGGGCAAGAAGGTCCGGCGCATCCCCCGCACCCTCGGCGAGGCGCTCGAGGCCCTCGAGAAGGACGAGGTCGTGCAGTCGGCCCTGCCGGGGGACATGTACCGGGTCTTCACGCACTACAAGAACGACGAGTGGGAGCGCTTCATCTCCACGGTGAGCGACTGGGACATCAAGGAATACCTGGACGTGCTCCCGTGAACGCGAAGAGGAGTAGATAGCCATGTGCGGTATCGCAGGTGTCATCCACAAGAACGGCCCCTCGGACGTCGGCCTCGAAGTCACCAAGATGCTCCAGTCGATGAAGCACCGCGGCCCTGACTCGACGGGCTTTGCCCTCTACGGAGAGCCGTCTGAGCACGTCGTCATGCGCGTGAAGCTGGCCGACCCCCGCGGCGCCGGCTCGATCGACTGGAGCGACCGGATCGAGCGGCACCGTATGGAGCTCGAGGCCCGCCTCGGCAAGGTCGGAGCGGCCATCGACCGGCTCGAAGGCATCACGGAGTACGCCGCCAGGGTGTCGATCGACTACGCGGGGGATCTCAAGTCCCTCGTGGACTACGTAGAGGACATCCCCGGCTGCGAAGTGCTCTCGCTCGGGCACTCGCTCGAGATCGTCAAGGATCTCGGCGACGCGGAGACCGTCTCGGCCCAGTACGGCCTGACGAGCTTCCGGGGCACCCACGGCATCGGCCATGTCCGCATGGCGACGGAGTCGGACGTCGACATCGCCGGTGCCCACCCCTATTGGGCCTACCCCTTCGGTGACGTCGCCGTCGTCCACAACGGCCAGCTGACGAACTACCACCAGTGGCGCCGGCGGCTCGAGCGGCTCGGGCACCGCTTCCAATCGGAGTGCGACTCGGAGATCATCGCCGTCTACCTCGCCGAGAAGCTTCACAACGGCGTCCCGCTCGAGACGGCCATCAAGGACAGCTTGACCGATTTC
>DASPSK010000095.1:0-9219 GCA_035623975.1 Acidimicrobiales bacterium
CGCCCGGCGGTGGGGGCTCGCAGCCGGTGCCGGCTCAGACGCCCACGTGCCCGAGGCGGTCGGGGCGGCCTACGTGGAGATGGCGGATTTCGAGGGCGTGGCGGGTTTCTTGCGGGCGGTGGCGGGGGGGCGGGTCGTCGGCCACCACTTCGACCACGCCCGGCCGTGGCGGCAGAGGATCGTGCCGTCCACGCGGACCTAGGTCAGGAGGCGATCGCCTTCGAGGTGCTGCCCGCCGCCGGCGGGCTCGAGGCCGGGACCGGTGCGGACGAGTCCGACTTCTTCATCTCCTTCGGCGACTCGGTCTTCGTCTCCGAGCTCGTGGCGGCGGCTGGCTCCGGCAGCGAGGTCTTGGTGGCCGACGAAGACGAACGGCTGTCGGTCTTGTAGAAGCCGCTCCCCTTGAAGACGATCCCGATGTTGCCGAAGACCTTCCTGAGCTCTCCTCCGCAGTTACCGCAGCGCGTGAGCGGGGTGTCGTGGAACGACTGAACGACCTCCAGGTTCTCCCCGCACTGCTTGCATGCGTACTCGTAGGTCGGCATCGCCCTCGGTTCCTCCACGTGCGCTAGCACTCTCACCGCTTGAGTGCTAAGTCTATACCTCGGGAGCCTCCGAGCAGGCGTGACCGGCCTCGGACGCACCGGCCCGGTGCCCCCGGAGGAGACAGATGCCAGGTCACGACGAGGAGATCCTTGTCCCACTCGGCGAGGTGCAGCGCCTGGCGCTCTCCGGCGCCCGCCCCTTGCCGCCGGTCCAGATGCCCCTCGACGAGGCCCTCGGATGCGTGCTCGCGGCTGACGTCGTGACGAGCGAGGACGTGCCGCCCTTCGCCAACACGGCCATGGACGGCTACGCAGTGCGCGCGGTGGACACGGCCGGGGCTCCCGTCGAGCTGCAGGTGGTAGGCGTGCTCGGCGCGGGTGCGGCGTCGATTGTCGGCGTCGGCCCGGGTGAGGCGATCCAGATCATGACGGGGGCCCCCATACCCGCGGGTGCCGACGGGGTGGCCATCGTCGAACGCACCGAGGCCATCGCCGATGATGACGGGGACGGAGGCGGTCTCGGCCGCGTGCGGATTCTCGAGCCGGTCGTCGCCGGGATGCACCTGCGAGCGCCCGGGAGCGATCTTCGGGCCGGATCCGTCGCCGTCCCGGCGGGCACCATGCTCTCTCCTGCCCACATTGGGGTGCTCGCGAGCGTGGGGGCCGGCCTCGTCACGGTGCATCCTCGTCCGCGGGTCGGCGTGATGGTCACCGGGGACGAGCTCGTGGAGCTGGCCGCCGACGGGTCCGCCTTGCCGCTGGCACCCGGGCAGATACGGGAGTCCAATCGTCACGCCCTGCTCGCCACGCTCCGGCGGGATGGTTTCGCGGCCGTTGATCTCGGCTTGGCGGCCGATACCGAGGAGGCCGTCACCGCCGGGCTCGAGCCTGCACTCGGGGCGTGCGATGCCGTGCTTACGAGCGGGGGCGTCAGCAAGGGCGCGTTCGACTACGTCAAGGTCGTGCTCGGGAAACTGGGCGCCTCAGCCGGCGGCGGCGTGCATGAGCTGAGCGTCGCCCTCCGGCCGGCGAAGCCCCTCGTCATCAGCTGGCTCCCGAGTACCGACGGCACCTCTCGCCTCCTGCCGGTGTTCGGGCTGCCGGGAAACCCGGTGTCGTCCCTCGTGAGCTACCAGGCGATCGCCCTGCCCGTGCTGCGAGTGCTCGCCGGCCATCGGCCCGCCGCGCCGCCGAGCGTGCCCGCCGTCGCCGCCGCTGCGCTCCGTCGCCAGCCGGACGGCAAGACGCATCTCATCCGCGTCCAGGTTCGCTGGCGGGCGGACGGCCGCCTCGGCGCCCGCGCCACCAGTGGCCAGATGTCCCACCAGCTCGCCGGCATGGCGGCGGCGAACGGCCTTGCGATCGTGCCGGATGGGGACGGCTTCGCGGAGGGGGAGAGGCTCGAGGTGATCGTCTTCGGCCCGATCGAGGCCATGACGGAGGAGGCGGACGTGTGAATGTTGTAAAGCATCACATGCCCTCGACAAGCTCTGCTGTCGAAGCAGAAATCCCCAGATCAGCGACCTAAGCTCATATCGATGACCACTACCGAGTCCCGCGGAGGGTCACGCCTCCTGACCGACTCCTACGGTCGGATCGTGCGGGACTTGCGCATTTCGGTCACTGACCGCTGCAACTTCCGCTGCGGCTACTGCATGCCCCCGGACGGGCTGAAGTGGCTGCCGCGCGCCGAGATCCTCACCTTCGAGGAGATCGAGCGGATCGCTCGCCTCTTCGTCGAGCGGCTCGGCGTCGAGTCCATACGCCTCACGGGGGGCGAGCCCACCGTCCGGGCCGACCTCACCCTCCTCGTGGGCCTGCTGGCGAAGATCCGCACTCCGGACCATCGCCCCGTGGAGGTCGCCATGACCACGAACGGCGCCAAGCTCGCCCGGATGGCCCAGGACCTACGAGACGCCGGGTTGCAGCGGATCAACGTCTCGGTCGACTCGCTCCGGCGCGACCGCTTCGCCCAGATCACGCGCCGTGACGCCCTCGAGGAGGTGCTCGAAGGTGTCGGCGCCGCCGTGGCCGTCGGCCTCCACCCCGTCAAGGTGAACGTCGTCGTCGTCCGCGGGTGGAACGAGGACGAGGTCGTCGACTTCGCCGAATTCGGCCGCCGCACCGGCGTGCAGCCGCGCTTCATCGAGTTCATGCCGCTCGATGCCGACGGGACGTGGTCGATGGACAAGGTCGTCGGCGCCGACGAGATCGTCGCCGCCATTGACGCCGTTTACCCGCTCGAAGAGGTGGAGCACGGCCCCGAACCGGCGTCGCGGTGGCGCTACAAGGACGGCGCCGGCCAGATCGGCGTCATCCCTTCGGTCACGAAGCCCTTCTGCGGCGATTGCGACCGCGTGCGCCTCACGGCCGAGGGATCATTCATGACGTGCCTGTTCGCCCGCGACGACTACGACTTCCGCACGGCTCTTCGCCGGGGCGCCAGTGACGACGAGCTCGCCGATCTGGCTGCGATGGCCGTGGGTCTCAAGTGGCCCGGACACCGCATCGGGAAGGTGGACTTCGTCCGTCCCCGGCGCTCTATGAGCCAGATCGGCGGGTGAACAGGAAGGATCTGCCCTGGCCCGGGCTTGACACGCACGGCGCGAGACGTTCCGTGTGACCGCATTTTCCCGCGGTCATGTCCTCGCAGGTCGCGGCGCTCAGAGCGACAAAAGCAGGAGTGCCCGCCTACACTCGGCCCAATGCCCGAGCGTGGTCTCACCCATCTCGACCCCCTCGGTCGAGCTCGGATGGTGGATGTCACTCCCAAGGAGGCGACTCACCGGCGAGCTCTCGCCCGCTGCAAGGTGCAGATGATGCCGGAGACGACGGTCGCCATCGCCTCCAACGCCATCAACAAGGGCGACGTCCTCGGAGCGGCACGCATCGCGGGCATCCAAGCGGCCAAGAAGACCGCCGAACTCATCCCTCTCTGTCACCCTCTGCTCGTCGGCGGGGTGGTCATCAACTTCACCATCGGCGATGACTGCGTCGAGGTGGAGACAGAGGTGGAAGCGGTCGATCGCACGGGTGTGGAGATGGAAGCGCTCACGGCTTGCGCCCTCGCCGCCCTCACCATCTACGACATGTGCAAATCGGCTGACCGGTCGATGACGATCGGTGACCTCTGCCTGTGGGAGAAGGTGGGCGGACGCTCGGGGACATGGCGCCGATCGGAAATCCACTAATCACAAGAGGCCCCCTTGTAGGGTCTCGTGAAGGGCAGGGGATGGTACGAGGACGGTGAACATCATGATCGTGGTTGTTCTGGCGGTCGTGTGGGTCGTAGCTCTCACGCCGCTCGTGCTGCGGAAGGTATCCGAGCGTCAGTTCACAGCCGGCGTCCGCTCGTACCACCACAGGCTGCTGCGGCTGGGCTCGGCTCACCACTCCGCTGTCACTGCCGAGCACGCGCCCGGGTCGGTGCCAGGAGCGACGATCGGCTATTCCGCCGCCGCCCAGCGCCTCCAGGCGGAGCGATACGGCGAACCGGCGACGGCGACCGAAGAGGCTGAACCGTCGGCCGTGACACCGGCGGCTCCGCTGACCACCTCGCCTGCGACGGCCGCCCGCCGGCGCCACGTGGTCGCGGTCCTCGTCGGCGGAACCGCCGTGTTCTTCCTCGTAGGCGTCATCCCGGCCGCACGCGTCTTGTGGGATGGGGGTTTCTTCGGTCTCGGCTGTATCGCCACGTACGTCATCCTGCTGATCCACTTCCACCGCGCGGCCGTCGAACGCGCCCACAAGGTCATCGCCCTCCAAACCCGCCGCCACGCCACCGAGGTGTTGGAGAGCCGTCGGCAGATCGTCGCCGTCAGCACCGCCCGCCACACCTTTGCCGGATACGCGCCGGCCGGTTACACCACTGGCCGCTACACTCGGCGGCCCGCGCCCCTCATGTCAGGGTCGGGCTGGTCCGTGCCAGCCGTACAGACGTATCGACCTGCCGGCCGCTGAGCCGCCACCGCATCCGAGCCGGGCCGTCGCCTACCGGCGGACTCTGCCAACGTGCTGGCTTCGGCCTTCACCGAAGCCAGCGCCGAAGCATCAGACGGTGATCTCGCTGTTGGGCTGTTGTGAGCGGACCTCGATCCTGCGTGGCTTGGCTTCTTCGGCGACGGGGATCGAGAGCGTGAGGACGCCGGCGTCGTACTTGGCATCGATCTTGTCGGTGTCGAGGTTGTCTCCAAGAAACACCTGACGGGTGAACGTCCCATGCGGCCGCTCGGCCATGAGCGCCTCGACGCCGTCGGAGACGGCGGGCGCCGGCCTCTCGGCCTTCACGGTCAGCGTGTGGTTGTCGACGCTCAGGTCGATGGCGTCGACGGTGACACCCGGTAGATCGAATTGGAGCAGGAACACGTCACCCTTGCGGTAGGCGTCCATCGGCATCGCCATGGCACTGGGTCGGCGTGAGGGGTCCCCGAGCATCTGCTGTATGACGCGGTCGATGTCACGGAACGGCTCGGAACGAACGAGAAGCGGCATCGGTAACCTCCTTCGTTAATTCTCTCCTCATAGGCTAGCACTCACCTATTAGGAGTGCTAGTATCCCACTTCAACCGCCACAAACTGACCCTACAGAGCGAAAGCGCCTGGCCCGACTGACTCCTAAGGACAAGCATCCGGGTGAACCGACCGACGGCGCGCTTGGGCAGTGGCACCGCGAAGCCTGGCGGGCCGCCCAGATGAAAGGCATCGAGAGGCCTCCGCTATCGTTGGAGGCCCAGGCGAATGATCCGCTCGAGGCACCGTGCGACGAGCGGAGGGGTCGACTCGGGGGTGTAGCTCAGCTGGTAGAGCGCCACGTTCGCAACGTGGAAGTCGGCGGTTCGAGTCCGCTCACCTCCACGTTGTTGTCGTACACAAGGAAACACCGGCACCCCCGAGGCGGCCGGAAACCGGGCGGAACCGGCCGGCCCAACGCACCGACCAGGACCGGAACGGCCGAGGGAGCCCGGGGAGCGGAGACCCGAACAGGGGCAACCGGAACCGGGCCGGAGCCCCGACCAGGACCGGAGCAGAACGGAGCCGGAGAAACGGGCCGCCCGACGGCCGCCGGCGGCGCCGAAGCGCCGACCGGCGGACCGGCGGGAGAGAGAGGCGCAGCGAACTTCGCAGCGACCCCCCCCAACGAAACAGTTTGCGCCGAGGGGTTCCTGCTAACTAGAGAAGGCCGGCTCGAATATGGCAACGACCTGTTCGACGTGTCTGACGAGATCGGCGTTCGTGTAGCTCCACCCGTCGCTGTGGTCCAGTCCGTCGCTAAAGGCGACCCGGAGGGGCGGATCGACGTCCAGCCCAAGTTCCAATTCAGGGACGGGCGGCGTGAGCGCGAGGCGGAAGAACTCCACACCATCTTCCATCGGACGATCGAGCCAGCTGTTGAAATCGACCCTGGTGGCGGGGGGAAGCTTGACAGGGAAACTGAACTGCTCGGCGGTCACGATGGTGGCCGGCAGCGCACGGTGCTTATTGACGTTGTTGACCTGATCGAGGACGGCCAGTAGGTCGTGCTCGGGGTCCCTTTTGTGGTACGGCTGCACCCCTTCGATCTCGTTGCGCCACCTGGCGTCCATCCCGCCGAGCCGGCGGCCGCTGGCGGAGGGCCACTTGCTGCGGTCAGTGAGACAGGGGAACGCGTGCTGGTCCGTGGGAGTGCCACCAGCCACCAGTACGAGCTGCCAGACCAGGTAGTCGAGCGTCGCACGGAGGTTGCTGAGCAGGTCGCCAAAGATAAGGCTGAGGTTCTGGAATCGGTGCGTCGCCTCAGGCGTCCACGACCGAACTTTCCACCGAAAGTGAATCGTGAACGCCGGTGCACCCTCGTTCTCGATGGTGTAGGCGTAGACGCCACTGTGGACGAAGTCTCGCCAAACCTGGTTGAAGTCGTCCGCATGGAACTTCGCACGTTCCAGCTTCCTGCACACGTCGCCCACCATGCGGGGACAGGTTAGGCCGCGATCCCGAGGCAGCCCGTGAGGGGTCTGGTGCAGTCGAACGCGTTCGCCCGCCGAATGAGGATGGAGACGCTCCACATTGCAGCACTGGACGTTTTCCCCCTCTCCCGGCGGACCCGGGAGCGAGAGCTGGGCTAGCTGTCCCGGAACCCTTCGGGGATGTCGGGCCTATCCCAATCGGCTCTCCAGCGTTGCTCGGTGCGGTCGTACCGAACTATCCGAGACTTGGGAGCCTCGGGCACATCACCCTCTACGAGCCGCTCATAAGCCTGAAGCGGCAGGTCTTCCTCGATGACGATGCTTTCGCGGATGTCGATTACTTCGACTTCGAGGGGCGGCGTCTGTCGTCCTGGTCGTTCGCGAGCGCCAATCAAACGCTCGCAGAACTGCTTGACCTTGGGGGCGACAGCTTCACCTGCCGCTTTGCCTACCTCCTGGCCGAATGCTTTGGCCGCCTCCGACAGGGTCTTGTACGTGAGTCGCCCGATGAGCAAGACGAGCACAACCTCGACGTACACGCCCTTTGACACCCGAGTGGGTTCGACGGCACCTTCGATTCCATACTCCGCCAGAACGCGCCTGAGCTCCTCGATCTCGTCCTGAGGCGCATTGGCTTCAACTTCGACCGCGAGATCCATGGGACTCATTTTGCCAGCACCGCCGGCCGATGGTCCTTCCCGACAGGAACGCCCTGCACGACAGAAAGAGGAACGCCCCTACCGAAAGTGCGCCACCACGACGACAAGAGTGCAGGTGGTGGCCACGATGAGTCATGCGATCACCGATGCCGCATCATGGTGGCGGGTGCGGGTTCCTTTCACTTCTGGTCCGGTGGGAGGAGGGAACCGGCCAAGGCCGACGGCGCCACCACTACATTCGGCAGCCTTGAGACGAGATTCGACGTTCGGACAGCGGAGCGGGAAGCCAGCCTCGTTGCAAAGCGTACGTGTCAAGGTGGACCGAGCGAAGCGCCACCTCAGCGACCTTGAGAACACGGTCATCGAGCTGCAAGACGCCTACCAGTTCGTCGGCGAAGTACAGGACCAGGGTTGGCGGCATGTCTATCGGGTTGTTAATCCCCCTCCTATCGGACCGCAGCTCTCCGCCATCGCTGGCGACTGTATCCACAACCTCCGGTGCTCTCTCGATCACCTCGTCTTCGAGCTGATCAGGTTGAACGGTGGCGAACCCAGCAACAACAGCGGGTTTCCGATCAGGAAAAGCCGGTGCGTGTGGAACCGACGAGAAGAGCGAGAGGAACCAACGCCGCTGCGCATCGGCGGCAACATCCCCCGCGAAGCTCTTGAGACCATCGAGGCTGTACAGCCGTACAACGGAGGGTACGAAGGCGAGCTCTTGGCGATCCTCAATAACCTCGACAACGTCGACAAACATCGGCAGCTGTGGCTGACCGCTACAACAGCTGAGCTCGCTTACGTCACCGACCATGCCGGCTTCGGAGGGCAGCGGGCGAACAATGTCGTCTTCACTCGGCGAGCGTTCGCAGACAACGAGGTAGTCGCGATCGCCACCTACGATCCCCCGAAGGCTCAGCTCGACCCAAACCTGAAATTCCTGTCGCGCGTATCGTTCCGCGATGGGCCGAGAGCTGGTTTTCCCCTTACCGGCAGCCTCAATGAGATCGTGGGCTTTCTTGAGGAGGATCTGATCCCAAGGTTCGTTGGACTCTTTCCTCCCAGGCAAAGAGTCGGATTCACCAGCGCTTCGAGACCGTTCAGATGAGTGCTGCCCCGACATGGCCGGAGGATAGAGCGAGGTTTGTGGGATCGAAGCTGTCCTCACGCCGACCTCTCCGGAGTTGCCTGCAGACGTTCAAGCGCCAACGCTGCCGACCCGGAGTCGAGGTCAGCGCCGAGGAATCGTCGACCCGTGGCGAGGCACGCCAGACCAGTTGTACCCGATCCGATGAAGGGATCGACCAGGAGCTCGCCTGCCTCCGTAGCCATCTCCACTAGCCGCTCGAACGGCTTGACTGCCTGCTGCCACGGATGGTCCTCCGGCTGCTTCTCCCCACGGCCCTCCGCCCACAAGGCATCGACGATCGTCGTGCGCACCTCGTAAGGGCCGGCTGAGAAGAACGCCACCGGTCGCCACCGCCCGAACACCATCTTGCGCCGGAAGATCGTGTGCCGTCCCGGAAGAAAGATCGCCCCGGTCCAGACGTACTCGAGGTGCTCGCCGAGTCGCTCGAAGTGCTCAGGGAGCGCCATCTTCCCGCAGTAGGCGACGCAGAGCCGACCTGGCTTCAGCACGCGGGCGGCGAAGGCGGACAGGTCCGAGTAGAGCGGGATGCCCTCGACGTTGTAGGGCGGGTCCGTGACGATGGCGTCGACAGAGTGGTCAGGGATGTCCGCGAGCACCTCTCGGAAGTCACCCGTTCGGATTTCCCAACCCCGCCCCTCGATCAGCGCAGGAACTTGCTCGGCACGTCGGCGGGCCAGTGCCGCCAGGCGAGCCTTCTCCTCTGCGCGACGCAGATCAGTGCCAGGTGCCTCGTCGCCGAGCGCGGCCAGGGCAGCTCGGGCACGAGCTTCGTCCCGGGCAGACCGCACGACGATCGAGGGAACCGGCTTCGGACGCCGGGCTGGGTAGCTTCCGCCTCCTTGGCGCTCGACGCGCTCGGGGATTGTCGCATCTGCGACGATCTCAAGATCGCGCCTTACCGTCTCGTGGTGAATGCCGAGGAGGTC
>DASPSK010000454.1:0-2356 GCA_035623975.1 Acidimicrobiales bacterium
CGACGGCGTCGACGAAGTTCAGGTTCTCTTCGATGTAGGCACGCACCCCGAGGCCTCGCTCGCCGTCGGGAAGCGGGACCCCGAGAACCCACTCCGGCGGTGGGCACGGCCTCAGTTCGCAACCGGCGCTCGTCTGCATGGTGAGCGGTCCCGTGAAGTCGTTCTCGAAGCTGACGAACGCTTCCTCGAAGAGAACCTCGACCCTGCGCGTGGATGGTCGGCTGAGCACCTCATGCCAGACGCTCACGAGCGAGATCGACAGTCCCGACTCCGTCCGCAGCAGCGCCGAGATCGAGTCCTCGATGCCTTCGTGCCCGGCGAACACGTTGAGGGCGGCCGTGGCCGACGCCACCGGGCCGAAACAGTCCTGCAGGATGTCGACGTCGTGGATCGAATGCTCGAGCAGTGCGCCCGCTCCGGCGATCGTGACATCCGAGCGCCACGTCGAGGCGTAATGACCCTGCGTCGGGAGGAACTGGTCGTCCCGCACGATCACGGCCATCGGACGACCGAAGTGCCCGGCAGAGACGAGCTGTGCGAGTTGGCGAAACACCGGCGCGGTGCGCAAGACGAGCCCGACCTGCACGGGCACGCCTGCCGCCCCCGCCACGGCCGCGAGGGAGAGGGCCTCTTGCAGGTCGCGGGCGAGGGGTTTCTCGCAGAAGATCGGCCGGTGGGACCGGGCGGCGGCGCGGACCGCCTCCAGGTGTCCCTTCGTCGATGTACACACGTAGACGGCGTCGCTCCCGGCGGCGACCTCGTCGGCGCTGTGGGCGACGCGTGCTCCGAAGCGGGCTCCGAAGCGCCCCGCTCGTTCCTCGGCCGTGTCGTGGACCACGGCGATCTCCACGTCAGCGAGGCCGGCCTGGCGAAGTCCGAGCAACGAGCTGGCATGAGCACGGGCGATGACTCCACAGCCCACGATCCCGATCCGAAGGCTTCCCATCGGGCGTCATTCTCACTGACGTCGACGCCATGTGATGGGATGGAGTCGTGGTCTCCTCTCTCGAGATACCTCCAGGCGCCTCCGTCGATCTCGCAACGCGGGATCCTGACTCCACACCGGGTGCTCCGGGCGACCGGCAGCGTACGGAGGCGGTCTACGAAGCTCAACACCTCCATCTCGCTGCATTGCAGGGACGCTTGTGGGCAGAAGGCACGCGCGGGCTACTGGCCGTCCTGCAAGCGATCGACACCGGCGGAAAGGACGGCACGATCCAGCACGTGTTCCGGGGGTTCAACCCGAGTGGGACGCGGGTGGCGACGTTTCGGGTCCCTACGGAGCAGGAGGCGGCGCACGACTTCCTGTGGCGCGTGCACTCGCAGGTGCCGCGGGCCGGGGAGGTAGTCGTCTTCAACCGTTCGCACTACGAGGACGTCCTCGTCACGCGCGTGCACCGGCTCGTTCCTCCTCACGTCATTCAGGGTCGCTACGAGCACATCAACGCCTTCGAGCGGCTGCTGCACGACGCCGGTACGCACATCGTGAAGTTTCTCCTGCACATCTCCTATGAGGAGCAGGGAAGAAGGTTGGAGCAGCGGCGGACCGACCCGGACAAGCGCTGGAAATTCAAGGAGTCCGACCTCGCCGAGCGCGCCCACTGGGCCGAATACCAGGCGGCCTTCACAACCATGCTCGAGAAGACCTCCACTGAGCACTCCCGTTGGCACGTGATCCCGTCCAACCACAAGTGGTACCGCAACTGGGCTGTCACCGAGATCCTGCTCCAGGTACTCGAGAAGATGGACCCGCAGTTTCCGGCGGCTCCCACCTGAGGACGCCTCCATACCCGGTGTCGTTGAGTCGGTAGGATCGATCGCCCCTCGGCCCCTGTAGCTCAGAGGATAGAGCAGCGGTTTCCTAAACCGCGTGTCGCACGTTCGAGTCGTGCCAGGGGCGCCTAATTCCGTCTCCAGGTCATCCATGAAGGAGCTTGAGTCCTTCCTCCGGTGGCTCCGAGACCGCTCCAGACTGCGACAGAATGCCGGAGTGGGCGCCGACAACGACCTCCTTGCTGGCGTCAGGGCGGCTCGCCGAAGCCTGTCAGCCAATGGTCCTCGTCGGGCCCGATCGGACGGCGACTTCGTGCGGGTCTCCCTTCCCGACGCCGACGCCGACGCCTTGAGGGATCTTCTCCTCGGTGAGCGACCCAGGATCGTGATCGAGATCGGTCTGGCCTACGCCAGCTCGGCCCTCGCAATCGCTGAAGCCCTCATCGCCATCGGATCGGATGAAGCCAAGCACCTGATCATCGACGTCCATCAGGATCTGTTTCATGGTGCCGGCTGGGAAGCGATCGTCCAAACAGGTCTTGATTGCCTCTGCTCGCTTATCCCGGAACGATCGCAAATCGCC
>DASPSK010000479.1:0-9793 GCA_035623975.1 Acidimicrobiales bacterium
AGCTACGTCATCGTCCAGAAGTACGTGCACGACCTCGAGGCGTGGAACGCACTGCCCGTCGAGGAGCAGGAGCACGTCATCGGCCGCACGAAACTGAGCGACATCGAGCTTCCCGATGACCTGAAGCCGGCGGACTCGCACGTGGCCCTCAACACCATCACCGACGAGGGCGGCCAGCAGCGCCAGATCGTGCGTGCCAACATGCCGTTCGGATCCGTGGCCGGCGGGCTCTTCGGGACCTACTTCATCGGCTACGCGAGCACGCCGGACGTCATCGAGGAGATGCTCATGAACATGTTCCTCGGCAAGGCCCCGGCCAGCCACGACCGCATCCTCGACTTCTCCACGGCGGTCACCGGGTCCCTCTTCTTCGCGCCGAGTGCCGGTTTCCTCGACGGCCCCGCGGGCGCGCCCGCATCCGCGGGCACGGTCGAGCAAGGAGTTGGCGGCCCTCCCTCGCACGACGGATCACTGCGAATCGGCACGCTGAGGACTGCTCAAAGCCGGCGACCCTAGCTGGATCGTCGCAGCGATCCTCACCTGGATCGTCGCAGCGATCCTTAGCTCGATCGTCGCAGCGATCCTTCGGCCGGCGGCACCTCGAAGATGAGGCAGGTCGTCGTGGCGTGCGCGTACAGGGCTCCGTCTGGACCGGTGACGCGACCGGATGCGGTCGCGACCCGGCGACCGGAGCTGATCACCTCGCCCTCGGCGACGACCCTCGGGATGGCGAGAGTCAAGGACTTCACCAGGTTGACCTTGAGCTCGAGGGTCGTGTAGGCCCGCCCGGCCGGCAGCGTCGTGTGCACCGCGCAGCCCATCGCCGAGTCCAGCAGCGTGGAGAGGATGCCGCCGTGGACCGATCCGATCGGGTTGTAGAGGTGCTCTCCGACATCGAGCGAGAAGGTGGCTCTCCCTGCCTCGAGCGTCTCGATGCTCATTCCGAGCAGGGCAGCTACGGGCGGTCGAGGGAAGCGACCGTCAGCCACGGCACGCAGGTAGTCGAGGCCGCTCATTTCGCGAGCCAGGCCGGCGCCGAAGAGTGGATCCTCCCACATCACCTCACGCCGTCGCTCCGTCTCGACCGTGCGACCCGCTCGTCTGGCGCTCACGGCCTGCAGGTGACCGTCTTTGGATGACGCAGGAGTCCCTTCTTTCACCTCTGTGACTCTATCCCAGTGCATTCTATTATGCAACTGTACGGGTCGGGCCCATTCCTCGGTGGGCGGCTCCGGCGCGCAAGGCTCCGGCGCGCAACTGGGACCGGCTCCACGGACACCCCCGAGCAACGCGAGGAGCGGGCAGGTTCTCGACCTGCCCGCTCCAAGCGAGCGTTGCGGGTTCCCCGCATGACGGCCTCGGCGGCGCCTTCGACGGGGTTTCGGAGGCGGGGGCGGCCTATGCCATCTGCCTCGCCCGCGCCTCGTGCGCCGGTCCGACGGCCACGGTGTCCAAGCCCACCAACTCGTTCTCCCGGCGGATGCTCCCGATCGAGAGCACGTAGTAGAGCACGCCAGCCACGACGAACCCGAACAGCCAGCTCAGGTCACCGCCGCTCGTCGCATTGGAGATCGGCCCCGTGTAGGCGGGGACATAGAAGGCGGCGTCGATCCACATCATGGCTGCGAACATGCCTGCAGCCAGCGAAACCAACGCCTTCCAGTTGAGGCCACCGTTCCGCCAATAGATGCCCCCCCGCTTGGCGGCGAGGGAGAGGCGGTCGTAGCTGCCCCGGCGCATCAGGTAGTCGACGGCGTAGATGGCGAACCAGGGTCCCAGCCAGACGACGATGTAGTCGAGGAAGCCGGACAGGTCGTTGTAGAAGTTGCCCTTGAAGATGACGAGAGCAGTCACGCCGCCACTCACGATCGTGTCGATGAGGACGCAGCCCCAGCGCTTGATAGGGATGCCGATCGCCTGCAGGGTGACGCCGGAGGAGTACATGTCGATCGTGTTGATGGCGAACAGCTGCGGCAGGGCGAGGATGAGGAACGGCCAGAAGAACCAGCTCGCGAACGTGGAGGGCAGGCCCGTGACGGCGGTTGCCTTGCTGCTCACGACATAGGCCGCCGCCCCCAGGAGCTCGAGCAGGATGGAGGGGATGGCGCCGCCGAGCGTGGCCGCCCAGAACGTCTTCATCCTGGGGGTGTCGCTCGGCAGGTAACGGGAATAGTCCGCCGCGTTCTCCGTCCATCCGAGACCGCCCGCCGACACGATGAGCACGAGGCCCGTCGTCCAGAGCCACCAGGACGTGTGCTGGTGGAAGTGGCTGAGGTGAGCGTGCGGGATCACGAGAATGGCCATGATGGCGAACACGACAATGAACACGTAGGAGAGGTAGCGGAGAACCGTCTTGATCGTGGCGTGCCCGAGGAAGGGCACGATGAACTGAACGGCGACGGCGCAGACGATGATGATCGCCTTCCCAGCCGTGCTCGCGACGATGCCCTCCCTTGCGAACATCGCCACCACGATCAGAACGACCAGGACGATGCCCTCGATCTCGAAGCCCACCTGGGTGATCCAGTTGAACAGCGAGGGCACCCGGTTCCCGTTTCGACCGAAGGGCGCTCGGCTGACCATGAAGGAGGTCGTGCCGGTCTTTGGTCCCGCCAGACTGGCGAAGCCGAGGAAGATGTAAAAGACGTTCCCGACCAGGATCGCTAGCACGGCCTGCCAGAAGGACAGACCGAAGTACAGCATGAGCGCTCCGTAGACCAGGAACTCGACGTTCCATATGGCGCCGGACCACAGCCAGAACAGCCCGGAGGGTTTCATCGACCGGTCGGACTCAGGGATGAGCTCGATCCCGCGTTGTTCGAGTTGGCCTGCCGAGTAGCCCTCGGAGGTCTCAATCGCTTCGCGGCCGGCGACAGTCGGAGGAGCCAGTGAACTTCCGGTCTGCGGGCCACCTGTTGGCGGACTGGAAACAGTCACAGCAACCCCCTTCTCCTTCGAACCACTCAGTACTAACTCAGCTTCGCCCCGCAATAGGACGGTAGGTAGGGCCGAAAGTCACAATGAGCAGGACAAAGTCTCCGTTCTCGCCGGTTGAGGTCTCGCGAAATTGTTGCTCCAGGGCCGCGCCGCCATCCCAGGCAGGACACCGTGTCGAAGTCGATGGCGTACCTAGCTCAGCGGGGTGGTCCTGCTGCGATGAGCGCCTTGGTCTCGTGGACGGACATCTCCGGCCTCACCGACAGCATGGCCCAGGTAGCCCCCATGGCCTCCGCCTCGTCGAGAGACAGGTTCGGCTGGTCGAGCACGGCGATCTCGAAACCCTCGCAGGAGCCGCCGCGCTCAGCAGAGATGATCTCCACCGCGTGTTCGAGCTCGGCAAGTCCGGCGTCGATCAGGAAGAGGCCGTCATAGTGGGCGGCTCGCCGCACGGGTCGGCCCGCGGGTCCCTGTCCCCCCTGGTCCCGGCTCGCTCCGCCCTCGGCGGCGAACCACATGGGCACGCGGGGTGCTTGCACCGGGCGGGGTAACAGGCGCACCCCGTCGGCAGTGAAGTAGCGCCCCCGGTGCTCGATGTACTCCCCGGCCATCATGCGTGCCAGCAGCTCGGCTCCCTCGTCCAGCAGGTCGCCTCGTTCAGAGGGGTCGAGGATCTCCCCGAAGCGACTGAGCTCCCCTGACGAATCGACACCGAGACCGAGACCGAGCACGACGCGACCGGCCGAGAGGTGGTCCAGGGTGACGACTTGCCGGGCGAGCACCTGCGGACGCCGGCGGGCAAGCGGGGTCACCATCGTCCCGAGGCGGAGCCGGCTGGTCGCACAGGCGACACCGGCGAGGGAGATCCACGGATCGGCCACGTCGAGAGCCTGCTCGGGGCGCCGGAGAACGTGATCCCAGAGAAAAAAGCCGTCCCAGCCCCGCTCCTCGCCGAGGGTGGCGAGGGAGATCAGCTGCTGCGGATCGGACAGCAGGTTGAAGGGCGGTAGGAAGATGCCATGGCGCAGCGGCACTGACCCAACCTAGACCCAACTTATTCGTTGGCCTTCACGCGCCCGCGAGGCGCCGCCTAGGGTTTCGGGGCACGCCGCATCGAGGCAGCGCGAGCTGGACTATGTGGGATAGATGCGGGAGCAGATCGTTTGGGGGGTCAACGTCATGGAGGTGGAGATTCGCGAGGAGCCGGTCGGCTCCCTGTCGGAGCATGCTGAAGTACCGATCGCGTTCCTCGTGGACAGGGTCCTCGAAGTGTCCATACCCGCAGACGGATTGGGTGGGATCGCGCTGCAGGAGAGGCCACTGACTGCTCCCTACGTGAAGGATTACGACGCCATCAACGGAGAGGGTCCAACCCGATGGCCGAGAACCTTTGACGTGACGAACTGGGGGCTGATCGCCGCCCATGGCGGCTCACGCATAGGAGGTGCCGTCGTCGCATTCAAGACCGCGAACCTCGACATGTTGGATGGTCGCAGCGATCTGGCCATGCTCTGGGATCTACGTGTCCGACCTGATGTGCGTGGACGCGGCGTCGGCTCGTTGCTGTTCCGAGGCGTCGAGGAATGGGCTCGCAATCGTGGATGCACCCAGCTGAAAGTCGAAACCCAGAACGTCAACGTGCCCGCCTGCCATTTCTACGCTCGGATGGGCTGCACGCTCGGTCGCATCGACCGCTTCGCTTATGAAGAGCTTCCCGAAGAGACGCAGCTCCTTTGGTACAAGGAGCTCTGAGCGGTTCCGCGTGCCCAGCATGACCGGCTCCGTGCGGTCGCGGCCCACACTCAGATCGGCTCCGACACCGCACCTGGTCTCGTTCCGCGCGCCCAGCATGACCGGACCGGCCCGGGGCGGCGGTTGATACGAACGGCTTGGTGAGCGCGCCCGCCCAATGAGCTGGTCTGGGCGGATGGCGCCGTCCGCCGACGTCGCCGACGCTCGATGAGAAACATTCACGCGAGGACACTCATCAACCCGCCGAGGCCGTGTTCACCGCAACGACATCCGTGACGCACTGGGTGGGACCGAGGCGGAGGCCCCAGGCGTTTTCCGCGGCGACCGGGCGCGGGTGGCGGAGAGGATGGCGGCGATCACCATGAGTGAGGTCGAGGAGTAGAACGCCGCGTGGAGGCCATGGGTGAAGGCTGCGGCCGACGAGGGCAACAGCTTCGTCGTCCCCACGAAGATGGCGAAGGCTTCGTGCTTGGTGATGGAGGCGGAGGCGACGAGGATGGCGAGAGCGAACGAGAAGACCATGCCGACGTTGGAAAACGTCCGCAACAAGCCGGAGGCGACGCCGAACTCGTCTCCGGGTGCGGCCTTCATGACAGCGGAGTTGTTCGACGGGAAGAAGCAACCCGCTCCGAACGCCCCGACCATGTAGGCGACGACGACGACGAAGAGCGGGGTGCGGAGCGCGAGCTGTGCGTAAGCCAGCAGCGCCAACACCTGAATGCCGAGGCCGAACGTGGCCGGTAGGACAGCACCTCGCCGGTCGGCGATCCGGCCGGCGAAAGGCCCGACGACGCCGCCGAGCACGTAGCCGGGGACGAGCAGCAAGGACGCGTGGATCGGACTCAAGTCGCGCGCACCCTGCAGGTACATGAGGAGCAGGAACAGCACGGCGAAGTTCGCCAGACTTTGGAACATTGCGGCAAGGAGAGACGGCGTCATGGTTGGGATGCGGAAGAGCTTCAGATCGAGCATCGGCTCGGAGGCCGACCGCTCGATCAGCCAGAACAGCACGAGCGTGGAGCAGCCGCCGACGAGAAAGCCAATGATTGGCGCGTCGAGTGGCTCCGAAGTGAGCTTGACCATGGCCCACAACAACCCGAAGAGACCGAGACCAAGGGTGACCATGCCCCAGATGTCCAGCCGCCGCCGCTGGCGATGTCCCGAGTCGTGAAGGACCCGATTGGCGAGTGCCACCGCGCCGATCCCGATGGGCACGTTGATCCAAAAGATCCATCTCCAGGAGACGTACGTGACGATGAGGCCGCCGAGGACCACGCCGAGCACGGCTCCGGTGTTGAAGCCGATGGCATTGAACCCGTAAGCGCGGCCGCGCTGCTCCTTCGGGAACGTGTCGGCGATCACCGCGCCGGAATTGGCCGAGATCAAGGCTCCGCCTATGCCCTGGGCGAGTCGGAAGACAATGAGCGATGGCTCGTTCCACGACAGTGCGCACGCCAGTGACCCGACGATGAAGACGACGAAGCCGGCCTTGTACATGCGCACTCGGCCGAACATGTCGCCGAGGCGTCCGACCTGCGTCGACAACACGGTGATCACGAGCAGATAGCCGATGATCACCCAGATCACCGCGGCCAAGCCGATGCCCAACGAGCGCTGAATCTCGGGGAGGGCTAAGACCACGATCGTCGTATCGATGGCGGCGATGAGGACGCCGATCACGACGACGACCAGGGCGAGGTTCGGATGCTCCGACCTTGTGGCGAGGTCCTCGCCGGCCGGCCCTGGGGCGGCGTCCTCTGGCTCAGCCATGGCAGATGGCTTCCAGGTCGCGGGGCGGCGGATTCTGTCGGGCTACTCCAAGCGCGACAAAGCCCGGGCGGCGAGGCAGGCGAGGGGATTGAGGCGCGAGATCACCGCCCGCGCTCGTAGTCACGCGGCGGCAGACAACAACGCATACCAGGGGTGCCTCCCACATTTGCTGATCTTGTCGAGAAGTCGCCGGGAAGAGTAGGGCCGAAGGTCACGATACGGTCCTCGATCAACTGACCCCTTCGCCATGGTTTGTGGGGGAGGTCCGTCGTCTGCAGAATGACGGAACGGCAGGCAAGGAGGTAAGGGACGTGTCCGATTCCGAGGCGAACGGTTACGTATCGGTAGGAAGCATGGAGACCTGCTCGACGAGTTGGCCAGTCTCGCCAAGTCGTCGCCATAGAGCTACAGGGCCGCGGCGACACCCCGACATCGAGCGCGACTTCAGCAACGAGGCTTTCGGCGATGAGTTCGCGATGATGAGGCGGAGGCCACGATGGGATCGGGGCACGAGAACCGACGAGGAAGCAAGGACGCCTGTCCATGACGCCGGATGTCGAGCCCACTCCGCCAGACTGGGGGCGCTGAGACCGTTGACGAGAAGGAGCGCAGAAGAATGCACAGGACCAGAGTGCTCGCCGTGGCGGCCTCGGCCGTGACCGCGCCGACGGCCGTGCACGCCGACGGGAAGGACGTGGAGTGACCACGACGGCCCTCCCCGACGTCTCCCACCAGCAGGCGGCCGAGAGCCAATGGGCCGTGGAGACCCACGGGCTGACAAAGCGATTCGGGGAGAACGTCGCCCTCAACAGCGTGGAGCTTCGGGTGCCGCGGGGATGCGCCTTTGGATACCTCGGCCCCAATGGTGCCGGCAAGACCACGCTTATCCGGGTGCTCCTCGGTTTGACGCATGCCGATGCCGGCACGATGTCCCTGCTCGGGTACCCCGTCCCCAGGCATCGCGACGTGGCCCTCGCAAGGGTGGGAGCCATCGTCGACGAACCCCGCTTCCACGGCCATCTCACCGGGCGGCAGAACCTGCAGATACTCGCCGCCGCCCGGGAACCGGCCGCCCGCGACCGCATAGGCCCCTCCCTCGAGCGGGTCGGCATGATGCAGCGGGCCGATGACCGGGTGTCGAAGTACTCCATGGGCATGCGTCAGCGTCTCGGAGTCGCTGCCTGCCTGCTCGGGGATCCGGAGCTGCTCATCCTCGACGAGCCGATGAACGGGCTCGACCCGGCGGGCATGCACGACATGCGCGACATGATCGGCTCCTTCGTGGCGGAGGGGCGCACGGTCGTGCTGTCATCGCACCTCCTCGACGAGGTCGAACGGACCTGCGATGCCGTAGCCATCGTGGACCGGGGCAACGTCATCCGGCAGGGACCAATCTCCGAGCTGGTGGCGGGTGCCTCGGTTGCCCTCCAGGTCGAGTGCTCCGAACCCGATCGAGCCCGCGCCCTCCTCGAGGGCACGAACATCGGTGCGCACATCGAAGTCGGGACGCTCGGTCTCGGGATCACCCTGCCTGCGGGCACCGCCCGTGACGTCACCGCCGAGATCGCCCGGGTTCTCGTGGAAGGTGGTATCTCGCTCTACCGTCTCCAGGAGATGCAAACTTCGCTCGAGTCATGGTTCCTGCAGGTCACAAGCCGACTGGGGGCCCCGCAATGACGACCGCGCCTGCTACAGCAACACTGCCCGCCCCGCCGTCGGCGCCGGCGGGTGGCGCGCCGGACCACCGGGGCTCGCCCATTCCCACCTTCCACATGATCACCACACGCTTCATGGAGCTGCGCAAGCGGCGTGGCCTCATGATCGCCTTGATCCTGGTGAACATCGGCATCCCTTCGGTGTTCCTCACCGTCCGATTGCTGGCGCATGCGTTCGACCCGAAGTCCTACGGCCCGGCCGGCGGCTACAGCATCTACACCGGGCTCGTGGCGGGCGTCATGTACATCTTCGGTTTCATCGTCGCTGCCACCTTGGGGTGCACGGCCGGATCGGTTGACCTCACCGAGGGGATGTTCCGGCACCTGGTGGTGACGGGACGCTCTCGACTCGCCCTCTACCTCGCGCGGATTCCGGCCGGGTTGGCGATCGTCGTGCCCCTCGTGGCCGTGGGCTTCACGATCGTCTGTGCCGTCTGCGTGTTCGCTGCGCCGACCGCCCTCAACTACGACGGTGTCAACGTGCCGGCCGGGCTGTCGCGCACCGCCTTCGAGAACTGGGCGGCCGACCACTCCGGTGAGGTCATGTGCGACTTCGGCTTCAGCGGGCCGAGCCTGCCCAACGTCCCCTGCGGTCCGAACGGCACCGTCATCACCGGTCCCGGCGCCCCGAGCGGTTCGCCCTCGCCGGCCCAGCTGAGCGTGTTCGCACGGCAGGTCGCCGCGCAAAACTTCGGAATCTACTCGACCGAGTTCCGCTACCCTTCGGACTCCCTCATGATCAAGAGCGGCCTCTGGATCGAGCTGGAGGCGCTCATCGGGTTCATGGTCGGTCTCGGCCTCGCCTCCCTCATGGGGCAGAGGACGGTGCCCGTCATCCTCATGATCGTGCTCGAGGTCGTGCTCACACCCCTCTTCGCGCGGGCACGGATTCCCCATCTCATCAACCTGCAGCGCTCCGTCGTCGGGGTCGCCATGGCCCATCTGGCCCCGGGGGGCATTCCCGTGTTCGGGGGTGGCGGGGGAGGTCCAGGCGGCGGGCAGGGAAACCCGCTCCTCATACCGGAGACGACCACCGTGGCCGTCATCGTCATCATCGCCTGGCTGGTGGTCTGGACGGCCCTCGGTGCCTGGCGCATGATGACGCGGGACGCCTGAGTCGAGCCCTGCCTCACTCCAAGCGCCGGGAGCCCCTCGAGTGCAGGGCGGTTCCTTGTGCCCGTAGGTGAATGCTACGGGCCGTCGGTGGCCGCCTGGATAGCCGCCAGGTCGAGCTTCTTCATGCCGAGCACCGCACCCATGGCCCGGTCGCGGCGCCCCGCGTCGGGGTCGCGCATGAGCTCCGCAAATCCGGCCGGGACGACCTGCCAAGAGAGGCCGTAGCGGTCCTTCAGCCATCCGCACGGTCCCTCTTCGCCGCCGTCAGAGAGCTTGGTCCAGTAGTAGTCGATCTCGTCCTGGTCGGTGCACTGGACGACAAAGGAGATCGCCTCGTCGAATGTGAACTGAGGGCCGCCGTTGAGCGCCGTGAACTTCTGACCATCGAGCACGAACTCGACGGTCAGGACGGTGCCAGCGGGGCGCGGACCGGCCTCGCCGTAGTAGGAGACCGTTCTGACCTCCGAGTTCGGGAACACCGAGACGTAGAACTCGGCGGCCTC
>DASPSK010000487.1:0-13576 GCA_035623975.1 Acidimicrobiales bacterium
ATCGACGATCTGCAACGAATAGGGCTTGATGATGAGGCCCTGGAGTGCAGGGGGTACGACTACCGACGATCCGGTGGCGACACGGATCCCCGCGACTGCCTGGGTGGCAGTCGGATTGAAGAGGGAGACGAAGACGTCAGATCGACCTGCGGTCGAGCCGGCGGCGAGGTACGAGCTACCCGTGACGCCCGTGGCGCAGGCAGACTCCTCCGGCGCCGGCGGTGCCGGCGGTGCCCCGGCATTCCGGTCGCGGTGAGGTTGCGTCGCCGCGACGTTCGTGACCGACTCGAAGACGGCCACAGAGCCGGCCGTGGAAAGGACGCTGGCTGCGTCGTTCTGCTGCGGGCCCGTCGTCCGCAGCGGGACGACCCGTTGGGCGTGCGGCGGCAGCGTCAGCTGGGTGCTCCACGACGGAAGAGGTGAGGTGCCCGCCTCTCTCGTCGCCTCCCGTACGCCGACGACGCTGACCACCACCGTCGCAGGCCCCTGACCCGGGTTGGCGATGATGACCGACGAGCGGCGATCAGAGGTCCCGGCAGGGAGTGGACCGGGGCACTCCCACTCCACCGAGGCATCAGACGAGAGGTTCACGACGGGCAACTGGCCAGTTGCCAGCAACGTCGGGGCGGGGGCGACCTCGGCGTGCACGGTGCTTCCCGCGATGAGGAGACCGGCGAGCATCAGGCCGACCAAGGTGACGGCGCGGACGCGCAGGATCCTCTCGGCGCGATTCAGCTCGCGACGGTCCTGGGAACGCAGCCGTTGGGCACCCCGAGGGCGCCGCGTATCCGCCGTCACGTCCGCCCACTCTCCTCGGCGCTGATGAGCGAGCCGTCGGCCGAGGGCGCCTCCTCGCTGGACGTCCTGCCGGCCGGCGGCGAACCGTCCCCCTCGGCCGCCTCTCCAGGCGGGCGCTCAGGCGCCTGTTCATGCGGGTGCTCAGGCGCCTGTTCATGCGGGTGCTCAGGCCCCTGTTCAGGCGGGTGCTCAGGCTCGCGCGCGTCGACAAGAACGGTCTCCCCCGCCGACGAGTCCTCCGGATTCTCGCCGGATGCGCCCGGTGCACCCGGCGGCGCCGACCCGACCGCCACTTCGAGTCCGGGAGCGCCCGGCACGACCGGCGCCGTTTTTGCCCCGGCGCCTTCCGTCCCGGCGCCTACCGTCCCGGCGCCTTCCGCCCCGGCGCCTTCCGCCCCGGCGCCTTCCGCTTCCATCAGCCGGCGGCGCGGTGCCCGCCGCCGCACGACGCCCTCGACAATGCACCCGAGGATGACCAGCAAGGCGCCCGCGATCCCGCAGGCTCGCAGCGCCCCGCCTGCGGTGGCTCCCGGTCGAAGGAGGGTGCCCGCTCCGTCGGCTGGCGTCCAGACGGCGTTCGCCCACACGAGCACCCCATCTTCGTTGGGCAGCTGGCGCAGATCCGTCTGCGCCTCGAGCGCTCGGAGAAGGACGGGTGGGGGCAAGGTCGCTGGTGGCGTCTGCACCCCGATGAGCGTCGGTGCCGAAGCGGTGGGCACGACCACGTACCGGATCCCCTTGCTGGCGAGCAAGGCGCCGAGCCGGAGCGTCCTGCCGGTCATCGCGATGCCCACGTCGGCGGTGACCCAGCTGGCGGGTCCCGGATCGGCCGTCGGCCAGAGCGTCGCCATCGACGGCAGCCCGCTCGTCGTCACGAAGGCGGCGAGGCCGGATCCCACTTGGAACGCCGCCCCGGGTAAGGCCCGCGGATCGCCGATCCACAGCACGCGGGCCCCGGGGGGTGATGAGGTCGTGAACTCGCCGGCGGTTTCGTCGAATCCGATGCCAGGGAGGTCGGCTCGCCCGCCGAGGAGGGCGCCCAGGGCCGGAGCGATGCCGACGGCGAGGCAGGCAACCGCCACGACACCGGTGATCTGCCGCCACCCGAAACGGTGTCGCCTCAGGTCGAGCTCGAACGCGGCCGTCCCGATGCCGCAGCAGGCCGCCAGGGCGACGGCCGCTGGCGCCACGAGCACTTCGGTGCCGCCCCCCCCGGCGCCCAACCAACCCTCGCTCCCGGCCCAGGCGAGCAGGACCGAGCCGAGGGCGCAGACCCACCAGCGAGCCGCCCAGGCGAGGCGGGGTCCGCGCGCCCACACGAACGCGAAGGCGGCAAAGGCGACGAGCCCCGCCGCCCCCCACCACCCGCCGACCGGACCGGTGTGGCCTCGCAGGAGGTCGGCCGGGCTCGATCCGGCTCCGGCCGGCGGAACGCTCCCGGCGAACAAGCTCCAGCGCGCCCCGCTCTGGAGCCAGGTGATCGACCACGGCATGCAGCACAGAAAGGCGACGACTAGCCCGCCGAAGCCGACGGCGGCGCTGCGGAGCAGGGCGCGAGCACCGCCGACCACGATCGACGCCCCCAGGGACGCCACCACGAGGACGCCGACGTCGAGCACGACCGCCGGAGCAAGCGAGCTCATCGCTGCCAGGAGCAGCCCGAGCGGGGCGACATCGGCCACGAGGTCCCGCCCACCCCAGCCCCGGCTGGCACCGCCGTGCGCCGGCAAGAACGGTCGCAACCCGCTCGCGCGCGCCAGACGGCCGAGCACGAACGGAAGGCCGGCGAGGGCTACGGAGGCCTCGACGTCGCCATGTGCAAGCCCGTTCCAGACGAGGGGCGAGGCCGCGAAAACGACGGCCGCAACGATGCAGGCCCGGGCCGAGCCGAAGTCACGCACGACTCGCCAAGTGCCGATCGTGCCCACGACGAGCCCGCTGAGGAAAGCCACGCGGAGGGCGACCCCCGAGCTGTTTCCGAGGATCGTCCCCACGAGGCCCACCAGCCCATAGGCCGGGGGCCCCACCTGAGTAGGCCGCCAACCGGGATCGCTCCGACCGGTGATCCATTGCGCGAGTAGATGGACCGCGCTCGGTCCCGGCACGAGATCACCGACGACCGGGAGCCGGCCGACGAGCAGTTCACGCGTGCCGAGAATCATGAGGAGCCCGATCACGACGGCGGCGATGACCTGCCCGACCTGCATCTCCCCGTGCTGGACGCGCACGAGCCACTCGGTCAGCTTGTCGACCTCCGGCTGGCGCTCCCCGCGACCGGAGCGCCCGTCGCTCGTGATCGCCACCTCTTGTGGGCCGCGGCGAGCGCCGCCACGCCGCAGGCTCACGCCTTCCCCGCGTGCCGCCAGGGGAAGCCGGTGGAGACGATGCCGGGTGGCCATCCGTTTGGCGACGGCACGGTCGCCCACCTGCCTCACCTCGCGGACCCGCCTGCGTGCCTCCGACAGCGACCGCCGGTGGGCGAAGTTCCATGTCCATGCCGCCCGCTCGGCCCTCGCCCGCGCCCGCCGGTCCGTCAGGGGCGCCGTCAACGAGTCGAGAAGGGTAAGGAGGAGCAGCTGGAAACTCGTGAGCCATCGCCGCACGAGGCCGTAATTCTTGAGGACCGCCCGCAGCTCGTTGCGGCGGCGGACGACGAGCTCGTCGCCGTCCGGAAGGCCGATGGCGACCGCGGCCGCCCGGCGGTGGCGCACGATGGCACGCGGGGCGGTGACGACGCGAGCGCCCGCCAGCTGTGCCCGCCAGCAGAGGTCGACATCCTCCCCGCCCTCGCTGATCTCGGCGTCGAAACCCCCCACCGCCGCGAACAGGTCCACCCTCGACAGCAGACAGGCGCTCGGCACGGCGAAGACCTCGCGCGCCTCGTCGTGCTGGGACTGGTCGAGCTCGCCCTCCTGGATGCGGGGCACGGAGGCGCCGAATCGACTGACGCCGAGACCGATCTGCAGGAGGCGGTCGGGGGCGTCCCAGTCGACGAGTTTGGGGCCGACGATGCCGGCGTTCGATCGGAACGCCTCCTCAACCATGAGGCGAACGCAGCCAGGCGCCAGGGCGACATCGTCATGGCAGAAGAGGAAGAAGCTGGCACCTTCGATGCCGACGAGCACGTCATTGGCGGCGGCGGCGAACGATCCGGCCTCCGGGCGGCGTCGAACGAAGGCGCTGGGCATGACACCCGCAACTCGGTTGGTCACGCCGTCGGAGGTCCCGGTGTCGATGACAAGGACATCCAGGCTGGGGTAGTCCTGCTGCCCGAGCGACTCGAGACATGGTTCCAACCAGGTGTCGGCCTCAGCGGTGACGACCACGGCGACGACCGGTGGCACGTACTCCTCCGGCATCAGCCCCGCAGGCTACTCCGCCTGAAGTGCTTGCAACAGTTAGCGGACTGTGTTACAGTAGTACGCAGATAGAGGAGCGGTTTCCCGGAAGGGTGACGAGCTTCCCGAGCCTCCTAGGGAGGCGCCGACCGGAGGTCGGCGTCGAGAAAGAAGGAGGGTGCAAATGCCCGGTATCAAAGCTGATCTGCGCAAGACCAGGAACGACGTGAGCAAGACGGCCGACGACCTCACCAAGATTGCGCAAGATGCCGCCTACGTGGCGATTGGCTTGGGCGTCCTCGGCTTCCAGAAAGCACAGGTGCGCCGTCGAGAGCTGCGCAAACAGCTCGAGGAACTGCAGCTCGGCCGCGTGGGCCGTCGGGGCCGTGGGCCCGTGAGCGATTACCGCAAGGAGATCGCCAAGGCGATGAAGGAGTTCGACAAGACCGTCGGCCAGCTCATCGAGCGGTGGGACGCCAGGGTCGACCCCGTCTCCGAGCGCCTGCCGGCAGGTGCGCAAGCAGCCATCCAGCAGGCGAGGGAGGCTCGCGACCAGCTACGCGGCTACCTGACGTCGCTCGCGGCCTGATCCCCGCAGATCGGGGATCCGGCGGATCCCATCCCCGCGGCGGCGAGGTTCGCCGGCTGAGCGGTAGTTTCGCCCGGCGGCTCGCATGAGCGATCCGGTCGCTCCCCCTCTTCGGCCGGATTGCCGCACCGCCGGCCTGCACGAGGCCCGCCTTCTCCGCCCCCCTCGGAGGAGGCGGGTCTCGCCGCGCCACGGGGCGACCGTGCGATCGGACCGCGTGATCGATCAGCTCTGCCTTGCCCGCTGCGTGCGCCAATGGTCGAACATGTCCGCCAGCGTCTCGTCAAAGGGGATCCGCGGGGCCCAACCGGTGACGGATCGGAGGCGAGCGGCGTCGCCCACGAACACTGGCACGTCGACCGGCCGGAAGAGGGCGGGGTCGGGCACGAGCTCGATGGGCACGTTGGCGAGGGCGCACAGGCGGCGGGCCACCTCGGCGATCGTGATCGCCCTGCCTGTGGCGACGTTGTAGACGTCTCCTGCCAGGGCGCTGTTGTCGAGGGCGGTGGCGGCGAGGAGCCGGTAGGCACGCACGACGTCGCGAACATCGGTGAAATCCCTGGCAGCGTTCAGGTTGCCGACCCGCACCTCGCCGCCGCCCTCGCCCTCGGCGCGGGCGATGCGCTCGGCCAGAGCCGAAACGACGAAGTCGGACGACTGCCCGGGCCCGACATGGTTGAAGGGCCGCACGCGGACGGTGCGCACACCCCGCCCGAGCCAGGCCTGCAGCGCCAGGTACTCGGCGGCGACCTTGCTCACGGCGTACGGCGTCACCGGTCGCAGCTCCGCGCTCTCGGTCAGCGGGGCGTCACCGACCGCCTGGCCGTAGACCTCGGCCGAGCTCACGACGATGACGACGGGCGGTCTCGTGCAGCGAGACGCCGCCTCGAGCACCTGCAAGGTGCCGAGGGCGTTCACCTGGAACGTCCGCGCCGGATCCGCCCATGACCGCCCGACGTGAGCCAGCGCGGCCAGATGGTAGATGACGTCGGGAGCGACCGGAACGACCGCAGCGGTGAGGGCCTCGCCGTCGGTCACGTCGACTTCGGAATCCGTCAGGACGACCTCGTCCCCCTCGCCCTCGAGGTGGGCTCCCAGCCACCTCCCGACGAAACCCGATCCCCCGGTGACGTATGCCCGCACCTCCCCACCCTACCGGTGGCTCGCGGGAGGGCTCGTGAGCCGTCCGAGCCTCACCTCGCCGCCGCCTCGTACGCCTCGAGGTGAACGGCGGCCGTGCGCTCCCAGGTGAAGGCGGCGGCGCGCTCGAGGCCCTCGGCGCGCCGGCGCGCCAGCTCGGGCCCGCCCGCCAAGAGCGCCGCTTCGAGGGCGGCGGCCAAGGCGACGGCGTCGCCCGCCGGCGCCGTCCATGCAGCCGGCCCAGCAACCTCCGCCATGGCGGTCCCCGACGTCGTGACGAGGGGAGCGCCGCAGGCGAGCGCCTCGAGGGCCGGGAGGCCGAAACCCTCCTCGAAGGAGGGGTAAGCGACCACCCGCGCCCGGCGGAGCAGGGCGGGCACGGCGTCGTCATCGACATAGCCGAGGCGGCGAACCCGCCCCTGGTGGCGACTGGCGGCGATGGCGCGCGTCACCTCGGCCGCCCCCCAGCCATCGATGCCCGCGAGAACGAGCTCGAGATCCTTGTGCTCCTCCGCGAGGCGGTCGAAGGCCTCCACGAGCGGGACAGTGCCCTTGCGGGGCTCGATCGTGGCGAGCTGGAAGAGGTAGTCGAGATCGGGCGGGCACCCGTAGCGCGCGAGGGCGGCGGCGTCGGACCCGTCCTCCCCATCCGCCGGGCGGAAGCGCGCGTGGTCGACACCGTGCGGGGCGACGAAGACAGCCCCCTTCGGTGAGAGCAGGGCGCCCAGACGCTCGGCCGTCGTGTCACTCACGCAGATGATCACGTCCGCCTCGCTCGCTGCGCGACGGATGGCGCGCTGGAAGAACCTGACCTTCGAGGTGACATGCCACTCCGGATGATCGAAGAAGGTGAGGTCGTGAACCGTGACAACCGAGCCGATGGAGCCGAGCCCGTGCGGGAACGTGTAGTGAGGACCGTGATGGACGGCGATGGCAGGATCCCGCAGGTGGCCGATGACGGGGCCGAGCCGCCACTGCTCGTACGCCACGCGCAAGGGCCGGGGCGTCCAGACGGTGTCGACGAGACGGGCGGACGGCGCCAGCGCCCGCCAACGGTCGGTGTCGCCGTGGCGGCAGACGAGGCTGAGGGCGACGCCGCCCGACTTTCCGAGGGCTCGGACGAGCTCGACGACGTAGCGGCCGGCACCGGCAGGACTGTCGGGGATGGCGCTCACGTCGAGGCTCGTCGCGAGCGGTGCCATCAGCCGGCGACCTCCGCCCACCACTGCAGATGGCGCCGAGCGGCCGCTTCCCACGTACGCTCGCGGACGCTGGGCGGGCCGGCTCGGGCCAGCTCCGCCCGGCGGCTGTCGTCGGTCGCGAGCTCCCCGAGGGCGCGAGCGATCTCGGCCGTCTCGCCGGCGTCGACGACCACCGCCGGGCTGGCGTGCTCGACGATGCTCGGCACCGCAGAGCTCACGAGCAAGGGCGCTCCGGCCGCCAGGGCCTCGACGGCGGGCAGTCCGAAACCCTCCGCCATCGGTACGTAGGCCACGAGCCGGGCGCCGGCGTACAGAGCGCTCAGGACGGCCTCGTCCACCCTCCCGACCATGATCACCCCCTGGCCGGGGAGGAGCTCGGGCCCCCAACCGGTCGGGCCGACCACGAGCAGCGGCCACGGCTCGGGCAGCCCCTTGCGTACCTGCCGGTACGCCTCCAGGAGGCGTCGGAGGTTCTTGCGCGGCTCGAGCGTGCCGACGGTGAGCAGGTACTCACCTGTCACCCCGAGGCGAGCGAGCAGGCGGCGGCCCGCCTCGGCGTCGGGCGCGGCGAGGTGGTCGCAGCCCTCGGGGATGACCTCGATGCGCTCGGCGTCCAGCTCGACGGACGCCTGCCGCAGCTGCTCGGCGACGAGGCGGGACGGGACGGCGACGCCCCTGGCGGTGCGGGCGGCGCGGCGGAGGGCGGCCTCGTGCCAGGCGAGCCCGCGCGCAGGGTAGGTCTCCGGCAGCTGGCGCCAGCCGACGTCGTGGACCATGACGGTGAGCGGCGTCGCCCCCGTGGGCGGTGCTGCGAGAGAGACGGAGTGGACGAGGGCACGCCGCCCGGGGCGGTCGGCGTGGTCGAGGCGGAGGCGGCCCCGGTCCCACAGCCGCGTGATGATCTGATCGGGGACATCCTCGAGGTGGGGCAGGCGGCCGGCAGCGGCCAGCAGCGGTCCCCCCACGGCTTGGAGAGGAAAAGGGAAGCGCTCGAGCGGGTCGTGGCCCCCTCGCCCGGCGAGCGGGCCGGCCACGATCGTCACGTCCGGCCTCGGGCTGAGGGCGGACAGGCCCCCGAGGAGCCCCGTGGCGTAAGTGCCGATGCCGCCGGGCAGGCGGCGACGGAGCTGCTCGGCGACTACGGCCACGCGGAGATTGGCGGAGGCGCCGCCCGGCGCCGGGTCAGCCACGCGCCGGCGCCTCGTGGGCGGCGGCTGCCGCCGCCTCGAAGTACAGGCTGACCATCGCCTCCGCCGTGGCCGCCCAGGAGTACCGCCCCACCTGGGCGTGACCCTTCCTCACGAGGTCGGCGCGCAGCACCTCGTCCTCGAGGACTTGCTCGAGCGCCCCGGCGAGGGCGGCGACGTCGCCCACGGGCACGACGACGGCGCCGTCCCCGACGACCTCGGGCACGGCCCCGCCGGCGGTTGCCACCACAGGCACGCCGGCGGCCATCGCCTCGAGGGGCGGGAAACCGAAGCCCTCGTAGAGGGAGGGATAGGCGAGCGCCCGGGCGCCGGCGAGGAGGGACGAGCGCACCGGGTCCTCGACGTAGCCGAGGCGAACGACGCGATCGGCCAGGCCGGTGGCCGCCACCGCCGCGTCGAGGGCGGCGCTCCCCCGGCCCTCTGCGCCCGCGACGACGAGGCGGAGCCCGCTGTGGGCGCCCGCCAGGGCCGCGAACGCCTTGACGAGCGTCGGGTAGTCCTTGCGCGGTTCGATCGTCGAGATGGCGAGCACGTACGGCCCTTCCACGAGGGCTGGACCCGGCGGCGGCACCGGCGGTGGGACACCGTAGGGGATCACCCGCACGCTCTCGAGGCGGACGCCGAGCAGCTCGCTCAGCTCCCCGGCGACCTGGTGCGAGGCCGTGTGGACGAAGGCCCCTCGCCGCACTGCCTGCTGCACCAGTCGCGGGTAGGACCGCGTGGCCGGCGCGCACAGCCCGGGGTACTTCCAGGGAGTTACGTCATTGACCGTGACGACAGTGGCAACGCCCCTCGGAGGCGGGACGACGAAGTTCGTCCCGTGCACGACCGCGACGGGTCCCGCCACGAAGTCGGCCGTGGGTATGCCGAGATAGCGCCATGCCCCGTGCAGCAACCGGGTGGGGACGGCCAACGGGCGAAAGGGCACGCCCGGAGGCAGCCGCTCGCGAATGCCCGCGGCCTTGCGGGCGACGGCGAACGCCCTCACGTCCACGTCCGCACGGGCGACGAGGGACCGCAGCAGCTGGTCGCAGCAGACGCCCACGCCCGTCGGCGGGCCTGCGAGGGGCAGCACGTCGAGCGCCACGCGCAGCGGTTCCCGTTCGCTCACCTCGCTCATCGGAACAAGTCCTCACCATAGGAGCGGACGACCTTCTCGCGCACCGAACCGGGACCGAAGACGGACGGATGGAGCCCGCGCACGACGGCGGCGGGCACGCCGGCAGCCTTGCCCATGACGAGCTCGGCCGCCCCGGCGATCTCGTCCACCACGCAGATCTCCGTGGCAACGAGCGTGCGACCCATGGCATCGGGCGTGCCCCGCAGGTCGACGATCCCGCGCAGGCCCGCGCTGCCGATGGCGACGTCGGTGACCCCTCGCCGCCAGGCGCGGCCGAAGGTGTCCGAGACGATGACGCCGAGCTCGCGGTGTGTCCTGGCTCGCAAGGCGTCGCGGATGCGCCGGGCGGAGCGGTCAGGATCGAGCGGCAGGAGGGCGGCATGGCCCTCGGCCATGTTCGAGAGGTCCACGCCGGAGTTGGCGCAGACGAAGCCGTGGCGGGTTTCGGTGATGACGAGCTCGCCACGGCGCCGAAGCACCCGGACCGCCTCCCTCTCGGCGAGCTCCCGGCGGGCCTCGGCGTCCGCCGGATCGACGGCGACGACGCGACCTTCGGCCTTGGAGACGATCTTCTGGGTGACGACGACCACGTCGCCGTCCAGGAGCGCCGTCGCCGCGGCGATCATCCCGGCGAGGTCGTCCCCCGGGCCCACCTCCGGCAGGCCGGTGACGGGCAAGATGGCAAGCGGGGTCGGTGCGTCCACGTCCGGATTCTGCCGCAGGTCGCCGGAGTGGGTCGCGGGAGCTAGCCGGCGACCGGGATCCGGTCGGTGTCAGGGCCGCCCGATGAAAGGACCGTGCGGGCGAGGGCGGCGGCAATGCCGGGGGTGCCCATCACCGTCGGCGTGACGACGCAGCGCATGCCGCACGCCTCGACGCCGGGCACCTGGTCGGAGTCGGCGGCGTCTATCACGAGGGTCCCGCAGACCTCGGCCATCCATCGCGCCACGCCGGCCGCCGTCGCCTCACCGCCGAGCTCGACGAGCAGGCGGTCCGCCGGGCCCTTGAGAGCGGCCCCGGCGACGATCGGGGAGACGCCGACGACGTGTGCCCGCCGCGACCCGAGGAGGGCTCGAACCCCGGGGACCGACAGGATCGGATCGATCGACACGACCGGGTTCGAAGGGGCGATGACGATGATGCTCGCCGCCGCCAGGGACTCGAGCACGCCGGGGGCCGGCGACGCCTGCTCGGCGCCGCTGAAACGGACGCCACGCACCGCCACGGAGTGCCGCAGCCGCACGAAGTAGTCCTGGAAACCGACTTCACCTCCGTCTGCCAGCCGCAGCACGGTGCGCACGGGATCGTCGGACATGGGCAGGAGGACGAGGCCGAGGCCGAAGGCTCGCGCCAGCTCAGCGGTCACCTCGGAGAGGCTCGCCCCCGCGCGCAGGCGGCCGGTCCGGTACAGGTGGGTGGCGAGGTCGCGGTTGCCGAGGCGGAACCAGGTGTCGCCCCCGAGCGCTTCGAGGGCTTGCATCGTCGTGAAGTCGTCGCCGGCAAAGCCCCAACCCGTGACCGGGTTGACGCGTCCCGAGAGCGTGTAGGTGATCGTGTCGAGATCCGGGCTGATGCACAGGCCGTGCAGCTCCGTGTCGTCACCGGTGTTCACGACGGCCACGACGTCGCCCGGGTCGACGACCTGGAGCAACCCCGAGAGGAAGCGGGCGGCCCCCACCCCGCCGCACAGGACGGCGATCATTCGGGCTGCCGGGGATCAGCGGGCGCGCTCACGGTGCTCCTCGAGGACGCGCCCGACGCCTTCGCTGAGCGGCGTCCACGGCTTCCAGCCGAGATGGATGCCGGCCCGGTCGGGGTCGAGGGCACTGCGCCGGATGTCGCCGGGGCGCTCGGGGCCGTGGCGAGGGGGCGCCGTGACCCCAGCGGCGGCGGCCATGCAGCCATAGAGCTCCGCCGTCGAGGTCTCCACACCGGTGCCGATGTTGAGCACGAGGCCGCCGCCCCGCCTGGCGGCTCGCGCGAAGGCGTCCACGACATCGTCGACGTACACGTAATCGCGCGTGTGGCTGCCGTCGCCGAAGATGACGCACGGCTCGCCCGCCACCAGATGGCTGGCGAAGATCGCCACGACACCGGCCTCGCCGTGCGGATCCTGACGGGGGCCGTACACGTTGGCAAGAGCGAGGGCGGTGAACTCCATCCCGTGGAGGGAACGGTAGACGACGAGGTAGTCGATGGCAGCCTTCTTGGAGACGCCGTAGGGCGACAGGGGGCCGTGAGGGGCGTGCTCGGCAACGGGCAGGTCAGCCGGATCGACGTCGCCGTAGAGGGTGCCGCCGCTGGCGGCATAGACGATCTTGCGGGTTTTGGCTGCCCTGGCTGCCTCGAGGAGGCGGAGGCTGCCGAGCACGTTCACTTCGGCGTCGAAGATGGGCCGTGCCACCGACACCGATACGGAGATCTGCGCCGCCAGGTGGAAGATCACTTCCGGCGGACGGTGGAGGACGAGGTCGGTGAGGGCTTCATCCCGGATGTCGAGCTGCGTGAAGCGAAACGCCCCGCCCGAGGTCCGCGCCTCTGCCAGGTTTGCGAGCGAGCCGGTCGACAGGTCGTCGACGACGTCGACCTCGTGGCCCTCGGCGAGGAGGCGATCGACGAGCGCCGAGCCGATGAACCCGGCTCCTCCGGTGACAAGCATGCGGCTCATTGCGGGTACCGCGCCGCTCTGAAGAGGCTGCCCGCCGGCACCTGCACACCCCCGCGAACCACGGTCATGGCCTCGAGGCGGCTGGAAGGCCCGAGCGTCGTGCCCGGCCCGACGATGCTGTCGGTGACCGTGCAGCCCTCCCCGACGACGGCTGCGGGCAGCAGGGCCGAGCGCGCCACGTGCGAACCGGCGAGCACTCTCGCCCGGGCGCCGATGACGGAGTCGGTGACGGACGCGCCCGTTGCCACGTAGGCGCCCTCTCCGAGGTAGCTCACGCCCGAAAGCAGGCCGTCGACGGTGGCGCCTGCAGCGACGAAGACCCCCGTGGCCACTTCGGGTGCCCTCGGGCGGGAGGTTGGGGCCCGCAGCCCGTGGAGGATGTCGAGCTGTGCCTGCAGGTAGTTCTGCGGCGTGCCGGCGTCGAGCCAGTAGTCGTCGGAGGCCATGGCGAAGAGCGTTCCCTCCGCGACGAGGGCAGGGAACGTCTCCCGCTCGATGGAAACGGGCCGTCCCGGTTCGATGAGGTCGAGCACCCCTGGCTCGAGGACGTACGTGCCTGCGTTGATGAGATTGGTGGGGGCGGTACCGGGAGGGGGTTTCTCGACGAAGGCGCTCACTCGGCCTTCGCTGTCGGTGGGCACGACCCCGAACGCCGAGGGGTTGTCGACGGGAGTGAGGTGGATCGATGCCTCCGCCTCGTGCTTGACGTGGAACTCGACGAGCGAGGAGATGTCCAGGTCCGTGAGGACGTCGCCGTTGAGGACGAGGAACGTCCCTTCCACCCCGGCCTTGTCGGCGGCGAAGCGAACGGCCCCTGCCGTGTCGAGCGGCTCGGGCTCGACGGCGTACACGAGCTCGACCCCGTCGATGGCCCCGGACGGGAAGGCCTCCATGAAAGCGTCCGGCCGGTAGCCGAGCGAGAGGACCGCACGGCGCATGCCGCCACGGGCGAGCCAGCCGACGACGTGCTCGACGAGGGTGCGGTCGAGGACGGGGAGCATCTGTTTCGGGACGTCGTAGGTGAGCGGTCGAAGCCGCGTTCCCTCGCCGCCCACCAGCACGATGACGTCCATCAGGCCTCGCTCCGGCGGTCGAGAACGATCTGGCCGTGCAGGCCTACGACGTCGACGAGGTTGTCGATGAGGACGCCGACTTCTTCTTTTTCTTGGCGACCGTCGTAGTCGTCGTCGACGAGGTCGATGTAGTCGCCGGCAGCGTCGTCGTGACGACGCCCGCGGGGTCCTCGAGGAGGAACGTCTTGATGGCGGCGACGTCAGCCGCCGGCGGTCGGGGGATCGTGGTCCCCTTCGGGATGAAGGCGATCGTGATCAGCTCGCCGTTCTCGAGGAGGATGCCGTCGGCGGCCGAGGCCGGCACGACCGTCCCCTTCGTCGAAGCCGGCGACTTCCACGTCTCGACCACGGTCTCACCGGGCTTGGAGCCACTGCACTTCGTCACGCCGTCCTTGAAATCGCGAGTCGGGCCGGGCTTGGTGAGCACGGTCGTGGTCGTC
>DASPSK010000489.1:0-9252 GCA_035623975.1 Acidimicrobiales bacterium
GCGCTGTCGCCGGCGCCGGCCCCTACCCCCGCGGGCTCTCCGGCGTGGTCTCCGGCCTCGGGCACGGCTCGGGCACGTCGGTCGTCGAGCTCGGCCTCGCCCTGCTCGTGTGCACGCCGGTGACGGCCGTGGCCGTGGCCGCCCTCTCCTACGGTCGCCGGGGAGAGCGGCGACTGGCCCTCTTCGGCGGAATTGTCCTCCTCGTGCTCGCCGTCTCGATCCTCGTCGGCGTCGGGCTGCTCTAAGCGGCTCAGCTCTCGCCTGCCCGGAAGAGGTCGTTCGGGAGGAAGGCCGACACCACCCAGTTGGGGGCGTCCACCACCTCACTGAGGCGAAGGTCGGCGGCGACCGAGCACAAGGCGTAGGCCTGCTCCCGGCTCAGGCGGCGACGGGCTTCGAGGTGGGTGATCATCGCCTCCACGCTCTGGCGAGCGGCCTCCATGAGATCGGGGCCGACTCCCGTGGTGGCGTGGTAGCCGGCCGCCGCCGCCCCCGGACGCTCGAGCGGGCGTGTGAGGTCGAACTCCGGCGTGTCCACTTGGAGGTCTGGGCGCACGCTGAGGCGGAGGGTGACGCTCATGGTGGCCTCGATGGCGGTACCGCAGACTTCTCCGTCCCCTTGGGCGGCGTGGGTGTCGCCGACTCCGAAGAGGGCCCCTTCGACCTCGACCGGCAGGTAGAGAGTGGCACCCGGGCCGAGCTGGCGGGTGTCGAGGTTGCCGCCCACGCGCCGTGGGGGCACGACGCTGTGGAGGCCAGACTCGGCCGGTGCGACGCCGAGCACCCCGCAGAACGGCTGCAGGGGGACCCGCACGTCTTCGGTGAACTGGGCGTGGCCGCCCTCGAGCTCCCAGACGTACAGCCAGGGATCGGGGAAGCGGTCGGCCAGTAGGCCGAAGCCCGGGATGATGCCCGTCCAGCCGTAGGCCCCCGGCTCGACGGCGAGGATGTCGACCTGGAGCGTGTCGCCCGGTCGGGCGCCTTCCACGTAGACCGGGCCGCTCACCGGGTTGACGCGCTCGAAGTCGAGGTCTCGCACGGATTCGTGCGTCGAGCCCGGGCGGATCTGGCCGCCAGAAGCGTCCGTCGTCTCGAAGGCGATCTCCGAGCCGGAGGGGACGCTCAAGACCGGGACGTGGTCGCGGCTCCAGCCATGATGGATCTGCGCTCGCAGCACGTGCAGCGACGACGTCGTCATTCGAGGCTCCTTGCTCGGAGGGTCCCAGGCGGTCCCCGGCCCGACCCAGATCATGGCCTGCGGGGTTTCTGAGTGCCTGTCGCGACCGCAGAAGGCCTTTCCGGTCGCTCTGGGCACACGGAAGGCCACCGGGCCCGCCGGCGCGGGGCGGGCGGGGGTTTCTGAGTGCCTGCCGCGACCGCAGAAGGCCTTTCCGGTCGCTCTGGGCACACGGAAGGCCACCGGGCCCGCCGCCGGGGCGGGCCGGGGTTTCTGAGTGCCTGCTCCGCGCCCCCCCAAACCCCTGAACGGGAAGCCCGAGCGGTAGCGTGGGCTGAGTGGCCACCACGGTTCTCGACCCCCGGCTCCCGACGCCGCTGTGGGCGCAGCTGGCGGCGGCGCTGCGGGAGCGGCTGAGCCTCGGCGAGTACGGGGAGCGTTTCCCGACCGAGTCCGAGCTCACGACCGAGTTCGACGTGAGTCGGGCAACCGTGAGAGAGGCCGTCCGCCGCCTGCGCGCGGAGGGACTGCTGGACGCCCGGCGGGGGAGCGGAACGTTCGTCGTGCGCCGCCAGCTCGACGAGCCGGTTCTCGGCACCCCCGAGCTCGCCCGGGCGATCATCGGCGCCGGCCTCGAGGAGGAGAGCCGCGTTCGCCACTTCGCCGAGGGGCCGGCCGGCCCGGCGGCAGCCGACTTCCTCGAGATCGCCGCCGAGGCGACCGTCGTGTGGATCGAGCGGCTGCGGGTCGCCGGCGGCCATCCCCTCGCCCTCGACCGCTCCGCCGTCGCCCTCTCGGCCGCCGGCCGGCGTGCCCTGCTCCGCGCCGATCTGGCGAGAGGCTCTCTCTACGAGGCCCTCGCCGAGGGCTGCGGCGTCCGCGTCACCGGGGGAAGGGAGCGAGTGCGGGCCGTGGAGTGCTCAGCCGACGACCGTCGCACGCTCGAGCTCGCGAGCACAGAGGGCGTCCTCGAGGTGGACCGCCTCGCCTATGCAGGCCAGCGCCCGGTCGAGTGGCGGCGGAGCCTCCTGCGGGGAAGCGCCTACGAGCTCACGGCCGGCTGGGGCACCGTCCCACACGGCTGAGCCGCGCGCTGAGAGCCGGCCAGGAGCCGGGCGAGGAGGCTCAGTCGCCCTGGCGTTCGGGCCAGGACGCCGGGGAGCGTTTCGCCCGCCATCGCCTCGGCGCCGGCGACTCGTCCGGCTCGGTCGCCGCCCTCCGCTGGCGGCGCGGGGTCGGATCCGCCGACGTGGGCAGCGACCACGACCGCCGCCAGGGGGACGCCTCCGGGCCCCGGAAGGGCGGGGTGGAGCCGGACGCCGCCCGGCGCCGGGCCGACCACCAGTCGGTCTCCGCCTCGTCGGCCAGCAAGGCGACGGCGCGCTCGATGCGGGCGGCGAAGCGGCGGGCGTCCTCGTCGGCTTCCGGCCAGAGCGGGTCGCCGAAGCGAACCTCGGTCGGCCCTGGCCTGAGGGTCGAGGAGCCCTTGGCGAGGATCGCCCGCGTGCCCCGGATGTGGACGGGAACGACAGGGACGAGGCACCGCTTTGCCAGGTAGGCAGCGCCGCCTTTGAACTCCTGGCCCCAGCCGTCGGGAGTTCGCCCGCCCTCGGGAAAGATGACGAGGCTCCATCCCTCCTCGATCAGCCCGGCGGCGAGATCGGCGGACCGCCGGTTCACCCTCGTCCGCTCCATCGGGATGGCGCCGAGGGCAAAGGCCCAGGCGGTGGCTTTCAGGCGCCGGTCGAAGAAGTAGTCGGCGGCGGCGGCGACGACGGCGTGATGGCGGATGCGCGTGGGCAGGCACGAGAGCAAGAGCGCCGTGTCGAGGTGGCTCGAGTGGTTGGCGGCGAGGATCACCGGCAGCTCCAGAGGCTCGAGGTGATCGAGCCCGAAGACGGTCGGGGCGCAACTGGCCCGCAGGAGCGGCCGGGCGACGTCGTCGAGGAGCATCGCCCGCGCCAGGCGTACGGGGTAACGACGAGCCCAGGCCGTGTCGTAGCTCGTGCCGAGGCCGCGCTCGACCGGGAGCGGCTCGGCCCCGAGCGGGCGCGTCGGCTTCCGGAGAAGAAACGGTCCCGGGCGGACAGAACCGTCCGGTCGTGGTCGCGGTGGCAAGGCGGCGGCGCTCACTGCACGTCCGCGAGCAGGAGGGGCGGGGTGTGCAGATGCGTGATCGAGGGGTCGCGTCCGACGACGTCCGAGGCCATCTCGAGGGCGTCGGCCAGGGTGGACGCGGGCGAGAAACCCAGCCGTCTCACGGCCGCACGGTCCCCGCCCACGACGATCACTTTGCCCACGTGCTCGAGGGCATGGGCGCACCAGTACCACATGTAGAACGGGTGGACGCCGTGATAGGCGTAACTCGTCCGGTAGAGGTGGACGTACCACGGGTCGGTGGCAAAAGCTGTCTCGTACTTAGACTCGATCTCGAGCAGGTCGGTCGTCTCCGCCAGGACTTGCTCGAAGAAGTCGATGTAGCTCGGGTGGTGGACGGGGTTGAAGGCCCACGGCGTCGGGTGGGACATGATCACGACGCCGCCTTCGCGCACGAGCGGTCGCCCACGGTAGAGGTTGAAGAAGTAGCCGAGCCCGAGGCAGGCAACGAGGATCGGGTTCATGATGGAGTTGACGTTGTAGGGGCAGATGTAGGGCAGCCCCATCGTCAAGATGTCGGTCTGGCCTTCGACGGGGACGATCTGCTGGCGGAAGACGTTCTCGAGCGTGCGGTCGTGCACGGCGTCGACTTCGCCTGCCTGCACCGACGTGAGGTCATGCGGCGCCCTCACGGAGTGGAAGATGCGCCTCGCCAGCTCGGGCGGCGTCCGCTCGAGGGCCTTGGAGGTGGCGAGGAAGCTCGCCCGGTCGCGCGCCGTCCACTCCCACTCGCGCCGCTGGAGAAAACGCATCTCGGGCGGGAACGTGTCGGTGTTCAGCGTCGTCTCGATCTGGAAGATCTTGAGGCCCGACTGGGCGATGAGCTTGCCCATGCGCCAGTTGGAGGTGTGCAGCTGCGAGTGGTGGCGGTCCATGAAGGACTTGCTCGCTCGCATCGTGCGGACGTTGTGGTGATGCTTCAAGCTCTTGTAGGACGCGAGGCCGGTGGCGACGGACTTGTGTCCCCCGTCCATGGCGACGAGGTTGATGTTCACGTAGACGAGGAGGTCGCTTTCGACGGCTCGTTTGTTCAGCTCGACGTCCTCGCCCTCATCGGTCTGGCCGAGGTCGACGAGGTTGGCAGGGTCTTCGGCGTCGTGCTGGAGAAGGAGGCCGTGGGGGGCAAAGGCGTCGAAGACCCGCGTCCCGAGCGCATGGCGGAGCTCGTCGTCGGTCATGCGCCGGTGCAAGGCGAGGGCGGCGATGAGGACGACGTCATCCACGCCCGCCTCTGCGGCCAGGTGGAGGACGGCCTCGATCACCCGTTGGCGGACGTCGGGCGACTTCATGGGCGGCAGGGGGAGGGAGATGTCGTCGAAGGCGATCGTGAGCTTCATGCCGGCGTGCAGGAGCGAGCGCAGGGGGGCGCTGTCGCCGAGGGGATGGTCAAGGGCGTGACGGATGGCGGCGTCGGGGTCCCGCAGCGCCGGCAGCGGCTCGGGGCCGTAGATGACGCGGCTTCCGACCGGCAAGCGCTCCAGGCCGAAACCCTCGCCCCGCCAGAAGAGGGTCTGCGGCGTCGACCGATCCACCTCGAGGACGAAACCAGGCCTCGGGCTCACTCTGCCTCCTCACTGGGCGTGCGCCCGCGCGACTTGCGGCGCAGGTCGAAGACGATCTTCACCGAGCCGCGGCGGCCGGCGGCGGCGGCGTGGGCGACTGCCTCCTCATAGCGCTCGAGCGGGTAGGCGGCCGAGACGAGGCGCTCGAGGCGAGCCGCGGCCACCAGCTCGAAGGCGAGGTCGAAGCTGGAACGTGTCCCCTCCGGGCGGGTTTCGGCGCCGTAGGCGTAGGCACCGCGGAGTCGGACCTCCCGTTGCCAGAGGGGGGCGAGATCCACCCTCGTCATGCCGGGCATGCCCACGAGGACGATGTCGCCCCCTGGCCTGGCGATGGCGAGCGACTGCTCGAGGGACTCCGGGCTGCCGACGCAGTCGTAGACGACGTCGACGCCGCCGGCGAGCCGCTCGATGCGGCCGGCGTCAGTGACGAGAGCAAGCGTGCCGGAGAGGCGGCGGGCGGCCCGCATGACCTCCGCCGGCTCGACGACCTGGTCAGCACCGAGCTCGGCAGCCAGCTGGCGCTGGGCGGGATGCTTGGCGGCGGCTACGAGTGTCCCGGGAAGGCAGAAGTGGCGAAGGGCGGCGACGGTGCACAGGCCGAGAGTGCCGGCGCCGAGCACGACGACACTCGCGCCGCTGGGCGGCGCTGTGGAGCAGGCGGCGTGCACCGCGCAAGCCGCAGGCTCGACCATGACGGCCGCCTCGTCTGAGAGGGCTGCCGGCACCTCGTGCAGCTGGCTCTCGTGCGCCACCAGACTGGCCGACCAGCCGCCGCCGGTGTCGCTGCAGTAGCCGGTCTGCAGGCCAGGCGCGAGCGCGCCGAAGGCGATGCGCTCGCAGGCGCCCTTGTGCCCGCCGGCACAGGCCGCGCAGGGCGGCTCGATGCCCCGCGCCTCGCATCCGAGAACGGGCTCGAGCACGGCGCGTCGCCCGTCGAGCGCCCCGCCGGTGACGTCGCCGACGATCTCGTGCCCCGGCACGAAGGGGAAGCTCACGACGTGCTCGAAGTAGCGGGAGGAGCGGCCGTCGAGGGTGGCCAGGTCGGAGCCGCAGATGCCGGCGAGGCGTGGCTCGAGGCGCACCCAGGAAGGGCCTGGAAGCCGCGGGAGATCCACCTCGAGGAGCTCGAGCGGGCCAACGCCGACGCCGTGGCCCGAGCCCGCCACCGCCGAGGCCAGGCGGGCGGCCGCGAAGCGAGGAAGGCTCCGCTCGAATACGAGGGCCTTCATGCGGACCGCCCCGCGGCCGAGCGGAGGCCCGGATGCATCGTGGCCGTGGCGAGGATGCGGCGAGGGCCCCCGGGGGTGCGAGTCCAGTGCTCGATCGACCAGCCGCGACGCCGGGCGATGGCCGCCAGCTTCGGTTCGGGGTTGACGGCGACCGGGAGGCCGGCGGCTTCCAGCATCGGCAAGTCACTCGTGGAGTCGGCGTAGGCGACGATCTGGTCTCGTTGCAAGCCGGCGGTGCGGGCGAGCTCCTCCATCAACAGGGCGCGGGCCTCCCCGGTGGGTGGCGAAGCCACCATCTCGCCGGTGAACTTGCCGTCGCGTTCCCCGAGCCGCCCGCAGACGATCTCGTCGAAGAGGGGGCGCAGGGGCTCGACGACGAAGTCGAGGGCGCCCGTGATGAGGACGGTGCGATGGCCGAGCGTGCGGTGCTGACGGAGACGGGCGAGGCCGTCGGGGAAGGCGCGCAGGGCGAGGAGGTCGCTCCACAGCTCGATGCCGTCGAGGCGCAGGCGGTCGACGGGGGCGCCTTCGTAGCGCCGGTAGAAGGAGCGGAGGAAGTCGCTCCGGTCGCGGCGGTCGAGCGCCAGCAGACGGGGTGCCTCAACAAGGAGGCCACCGATGATCCTGACTCGTTCCGCCCGGTCGAGGTGTCGAGTCGCCAACCAGGCATAGCTCTCGACGACGTTCGAAGCGATGAGGGTGTTCTCGAGATCGAAGACGGCGATGCGGGGCTCGCTCGAGAGGATGGCCGTGCGAGAGCGTGACTCGCGCGTCGCCAGCACGCGCCTGCCCGGCGAGGTGCGCACGCGGGCGTGCTCGACGACCGAAGGCAGGTGAACGTCCTGGACGTAGTGCCGCCAGTCGATGACGCCGGGGTCGAAACAGAAGGCCTTCTGTTCCTCGGCGCTCAGGCCGGCGAAGAGCTCGAGCGTGCGGTCGATGCGAAAGCGCGCCTCTGTCTCGGCGTAGGCACCGTAGAGCTCCACGTACTCGAGGGCGCGCTCGGCTTGCGAGCGACGATCCTCGATGCGGCCGGCGAACTCTGCCCGCTCCCCCCGCACGGGCAGCATGTTGACGGCTCTCTCGGCCGTCTTCAGCACGGCGGATGCCCGCCGGAGCTCGCCCTGCACCTTGCCCCGCCCAGGGAAGGACCATTTCGGCACGACGATGGGTTGGCCGCGGTGGTCATACAGCGGCCGGTCGGTGAACCAGAGCTCGGTGAGGTGGACAAGCGTGCCGTAAAGGAGGGGGTTTCTCGTGCCGGAGGCGACCTGGAAGACGGTCGGGCCTTGCGGGTCGGGCCCATGGGCGGCGACGGCGATGATGGCGGCCACGACGAGGTCGACCGGGACGACGTCGACGACTCCCTCCGGCACGCCGGGGAACTGGCGCAGCAGCCCGCGGGCATAGGAGATGATGACGGGCTCGGCCATGCGGAAGCCCCGGATCCAGCCCGGCCGCGGCTCTGCGAGGGCGGACTCCACGATGGAGGGACGGACGAAGGTGACGGGGAGGTCGCCCCGGGTCTCGAGGAGCGCCCGCTCGCCGAGCGACTTCGTGTAGGCGTAGGCGTCCGGCCATCCGAGGGCCTGCGCCCGTGCCCGGCCGGCAGCGACCATGCGGTCCTGTACCCAGTCCTGCCGCAGGCTCTCGGTCTTCTCCGCCAGCAGCGACGTGCCCGCCGCCCCGAGCTCGGCGCGGGCGGCTTTGTGAAAGCCGGCGAGGCGCTCGGGTCGGCGGCTCTCGGCGTCGGCGTCCTCGCGCGTGCGCCGGGCCGCCCTCACCTCGGATCGCCAGCTCGTCTCGGTCAGCCAGCGGCTCGAGGTGATGAGCTCCTCGAAGGCGTCGCCCTTGTGACCGCTGTTGACGTAAGCCGTGGACACGGCGATGAGGTGGGGGAGAGGGCTGCCGTGCTCCTCGCAGACCGCCTGCAGGGTCTCGGCCACGCGGCTGGGGCCGAGGAGGTTCACCTCGACGGCGCCGTCGAGCGGAGCGTCGAAGCTCACCGTGGCGGCCGAGTGGATGACGATGTCGCAGCTGGCGAGGGTCCGGCGCCCGCCGTCGTCGAGGCCGAGCCCGTCCCGCCCGACGTCGCCGGCGATGGTCGTCAGGCGCCCGTCGACCTCGGCCTCGAAGCCGTCGCCGAGCTCGGAGCGCAACCGGTCGAAGCAGTCGTTGCGGAGGATCTCCCGCCGCGTACGGTCGGCGGCCGAGAGCCGCTGACCGGGTCGGACGAGGACGACGATCTCACAGCCGGGGACGCAGCGAAGGAGGCGCTCGACGAGAGCGGTACCCAAGAAACCCGTCGCCCCCGTGACCGCAACCCGCTTCCCGGCGAGATCGTCTGTGATCACCGGCAGTGTTTACTTCTTCAACCAGGCGCTGAGTCGGTTGGTCGGCTCGGGCTCCGGTTGCACCGTCGGCGGTGCGTGCCGTTGAGGCTTCGGAGGCGTGTAGCGGCCGGGTGCCCCGCCGCTGGCGAGGCGGCCGTTTCGGCCGATCGTCCGGCCGGGAGTCGACTTCGACGTCGTGCTGCCGGTCGCGCTGCTCGTGCTGCGCGTGCTGCGCGTCGAGGTCGCCCCCGTGCTCACCCGACCATTCGTCGTCGCCCGCCCATTCGTGCTTCCACGAGCAGGGGCGCGCCCGCTCGATCGGTTGGCGGCCGCAGCGGCGGCATTGCGGGGAGAGCGCTTCATGGAGCGGAAGATGAGCCAGAAGCCGGTTCCCAGGTAGATGATGCCGATGAAGAAGTCACTGTTGAAGATGGCGACACCGGCCAACAGGAGCGTGAATCCGACGGCGGCGCGGCGCTTGAAGTAAGTCGCCACGAGGATCAAGACGGCGAGCCCGAGCGTGATCGCCAGGATCCAGGGTGCTTCGGCGTGGATCTGGTGCTGCAGCTTGAGGTCCGCTTTGTCGACGTAGCGGCGGTCGGCGAAGTAGGAGACGACGGCGAGCACCACGAGCATGCCGCCGAGGAAGTAACCGATCATGCGCTCGCGTTTGTCGATGAAGTTGACCTTCTTGGCGTCCTCCTCCGTCCCCGTCGCCGGCTGCGCCTTCGTTCGCGAGGACGTCCAGGAGCGCTTTACGGCTGCGGCCGCTGACGGCGGGGTGAACTCCTCCT
>DASPSK010000490.1:0-15665 GCA_035623975.1 Acidimicrobiales bacterium
GTGATGGCCTGAGCGGCGGCCTCGAGAACCTCGGCTCGGTGCGCATACGGCGCCCGCGACCAGACCGCTTCCTCGAATCGTCGCCGGGAGACGGCTACGGCGAGGTCGATCTCCTCTTCGGTCGCCTCCGTCCACTCCGCCACCTTCTCATTCGTGGACGGGTCGATGACCGGCTGCACGCTCCCGCCGCGCAGTTCGCGACCGTCGACGATCTGCGGGTAGGGGTCCCCGTCGACCCAGGCGGCATCAATGCCGCGCGCGAGCACGGCCGCAGGCTCAGAGATGGCCGTGGACGGCTTCTCGTAGGCGCCGCACCACGGCTTCAGGCTTGGGTGACTCCCAGACGTTGCGCCCGAAGGCGACGCCGGAGGCGCCCGCGGCTACGACATTGCGGGCGAGATCCACGCTGTCGTCCTCGGACTCCATCCGCGGGCCGCCCAGTGCGACGAGTGGCACCGGGCAGTCCGCGACGACCTTCGACATCTCCGTCACGTCCTGCGGCGACATGGTCTTGATGATGTCAGCACCGATCTCGACGGCGATGCGCACCGACCGACTGATGTTCTGTGTCGACCACTCGATGTGCCTGCCGAAGCTCCCCGGCACGACCTCGGCCATGACCGGTAGCCCCAACCGGTCACACTCGGTGCAAAGCTCGGCCAACCGCCGCAGCGACACGTGCTCCTCGCGTGCTCCGGGATACACCATCACCGCCACGGCGTCGGCCCCGAGGGACAAGGCCGCTTCGGCGGTGTACAACAGGCCCGTCGGGTCGGAAGACGCTCGCTCGCCCAGCTCGGAGGTCCCGCCGTCGAGTCGTAGGACCAGTCCGAAGTGCGACAGCTGCTCGGCCGCCGATCGAGCGAGATTCCAGCCCACGAGCACGGCGTCCGGCCCACCGGCCAGGATCGCTTCCAGGCCGTCTGCCAACGGCGGACCGTATCCCTGGAATCCTGCATGGTCCATCGCCACGATGACCGAACGCCCGTCCCCTGCGAAGACCCGGTGCAGCCGGCGAAGCTTGCCGGCGGCGGTCGAGGAGGTGGTGCGCAGGCTTGACGTCATGGTCTCTCCATCCTCGCAGCCCCGCAGGCGCGGTGCAGCTGCCGTGGCGATCGTGCTGTTGGCATATCTTATTTCAATGCGCTACCGGACGCTCGGCCGCACCGGCATCGTCGTGAGCAACCTGTGCCTCGGCACGATGATGATGGGTGCATGGGGATCGACGGGTGACGTCGAGTGTCGCGCCATGGTGGATGCCGCCCTCGAGGCCGGGGTGAACTTCATCGACACAGCCGACGTGTACGCCTTCGGCGAATCAGAGGAGCTGCTCGGCAGAGCGCTCAAAGGCCGACGCGACGATGTGGTGCTCGCCACCAAGTTCAACAACGCCATGGACGAGGACCCCAATCACCGCGGCAATTCGCGCCGCTGGATCTTCCGCGCCGTGGAGGACAGCCTGAGACGGCTGCAGACGGACTGGATCGACCTGTACCAGGTGCACCGACCGGACGAGAGCTGCGACATCGACGAGACGCTGTCGGCTCTTTCGGATCTCGTCCACGCCGGCAAGGTGCGCTGCATCGGCACGTCGAACTTCCCTCCGGAACAGATCGTCGAGGCACGATGGGTGGCCGAGACGCGAGCCCGCGAGCGGTTCGCCTGCGAGCAACCCTCCTACTCCGTCCTGGCGCGAGGCGTCGAGAGCTCCGTGCTGCCAACGTGCCAGCGATTCGGTATGGGAGTCATCACCTTCAGTCCCCTCAACGGAGGATGGCTCACGGGCAAGTACCGGAGGGACGCTTCGCCACCAGAGGACTCGCGAGCCTCCCGCTATCCCGACCACTTCGACTTCGGCGGAGCGGCGACGGAGGCGAAGCTCGACGCCGTGGAGCGGTTGCAGCGCATCGCCGGCGAGACGGGGCTGTCCCTCGTTCACTTGGCGCTCGGATTCGTCCTCGAGCACCCGGCCGTCACCTCGGCCATCCTCGGACCGCGCAGCGCCGCTCAGCTGCAGGAGCTCATCGGGGCCGCCGACGTCGACCTGAGCGAGGAGGTGCTCGACGCCATCGACGCCGTCGTGCCTCCCGGGACGAACCTCAACCCTGGCGACTCGGGTTGGTCCCCGGCCTTGCCTGCTTCCGAACGGCGACGGCGGCGACCCTGAGCCCTTCGCGCCGGGCAGGGTCGATCATCGCGGGCGCACCAGCTGCTGCTCTGCGAAGTCACCGAGCGCGAGAAAGCGTTCGAGGCCCTCGGCGTACGCCGCCTCGGGCCGCGGCTCGACCCTGGTCATCGACGGCCGAGGCCACGACCCGGCGTCTGCGCAGGCGGGAGCCGGCCACCAGCCTGCGCCCGCTCCCGCCGCCAAGGCCGCTCCGTACGCAGAGAGCTCCCGGAAGCTCGGTACCTCGAGGGGCACGCCTAATAGGGACGCCTTGATCTCACACCAGAGAGCACTTCTCGAGGGAGATCCAGTGCAGGTGACGACGCGGACGTCGATCCCGGTGGAGAGGAGCAGGCGCTGGATATGGGCGAGACCGTAGGCGGTCCCCTCGAGGACGGCCCGAGCGAGATCTGCAACCTGCGTCTCGGAGCGCAGCCCGTGGAAGGCCCCAGTGAGAGCTGGCTGCCAGCGCGGCGCACGTTCTCCGTCCAGATAGGGGAGGAACATGACGCCTCGCGCACCCGGCGGCGCGAGGGCGGCCAGGCTCAAGAGCTCCTCGATGTGGCGCCCCGTGATGGCCGATAACCAGTCCAGGGCGGCGCCGTGCGCCGAGACGGGGCCGCCGACGATGATGCATCCCTTCGCCGGGCTTGCCATCCTCATGAGACCGAGAGGGAGCTCCCGGTCCTCTGCCGCCACGACGAGGCCGCCCGAGCGACCCCCCGGATCGCAGGCCCGCGCCGTTTCGTCGAGTCCGGCCGCCCAGAAGGTCAAGAGGGCGTCCGGGCCTCCCGCCACCAAGGGGGTGCCGGGAGCAACAGCGAATGTGCCGTCGGCTTCGCCCACCACGTTGCCGGTGTCCACGCGCTTCCCAAGCTCGTCGATCGCGCGATCCCCCGGCCAACGTCCCTGCCGGCGGGGAGCTCCCATGCGGAACAACACCCAGTCCCAGAGTTGGAACACCTCCACGTCCGGCTGGGAGGCACGCAGATGGTTGCACTGTTCTCGCTGCTGAGCGTGGAGCCCACCCTCGACGCCGACCGAGAACTGGTAGGTGAGTGCCTGCTTGCCTTCGAGTGGGATGGCCGTCGGGCTCTGGCCGCCCACCGCCAGGGCAGCAGGGCTGGCAGCGTCGTTGTCGAGCGCGACGAGACGCTCCAGGGCCAGCCCGACCGCGTCGAGCCAGCGCTCGGGTTCGGCCACGCCTGTCGGCCACGAGTCCGCCCCGGCATAGGGCGCGCCCACATGACACACGACAGTGCCGTCGCGGTCGAGCGCTACGGCGCGTACCGAGCGCGAACCGACGTCGACCCCGACAACAACGCTCAAGGACGCCCTCGCTACCCGCCGACGATGACGCGGTAGACGGGGGTCGAGGCGGCCAGCTCGAACGCCTCTGCCACCTCGGACAACGCGTAGCGCGCCGTGACGAGGTCATCGAGATCCTTGCTGATGGCGCCGCTGGCGATGAGGCCGGCCGCCACGCGCCAGTCCTCCGGCTCGTGGCTGTGCACGCCGATGATGGAGGTCTCCGCGTGGTGCATGTGGTTCGGATGGATCCCGACCGAGAGCTCGTCGGGGAAGGCGCCATACAGCGCGACCGAGCCGCCCTTGGCCGTCAGATCGAGGGCGAGCTCGAGAGAGCCAGGCGCACCGGCCGTGACGAAGACGACGTCGTTCTCCCCACCGACCGAGCGAGCGTCCTCCGGTGTGGCGGCCCATGTCGCCCCCGCAGCCTCCGCCTCAGCCCGCCGAGTCTCGGAAACGTCTATCACCCCAACCGTCACCGCCCCCACCGCACGGGCCATCGTCATGTGCAGGCGACCCATGAAACCTCCGCCGACGACGGCAACACGATCACCCGGGAGGAACCCCCCACGGCGGAGCGAATGGGCGACGCACGCCACGGGCTCTCCCATGACGGCGTGCTCGAGCGGCACGTCGCCAATCGACCAAGCGTGGTCCAGATCGACGGCGATCACATCGGCGAGACCCCCGGCGATGGAGATCACTCCGGCCGGGCCGGGACGCCCCTGCGGCGCGAGGCAGATGGCACTTCGTCCCCGCCGGCAAGCGTGGCAGATGCCGCAGCGAGTTCGCATGTCCACCGTGACTAGATCGCCGAGGGCCGGCGCACCGGGCAGATCCCGCACGGCCTCGCCCAGCTCGATGACGCGGCCAGCAGGTTCGTGCCCAGCCGCCACCGGGTAGATGGGCTGCTCGCCGCTGAAGAGCCGCCGGTCGAGCGTGCACAGCCCGCAGCCACGCACCTCCACGAGAACCTGCCGAGGCCCGCAAGAAGGCGCACTGGCTTCGCGAAGCTCGACGGCACCGGGTCCGGTCACTACTGCGATCCGCATGTCTCTCCTCTTCGTCATGGACTTCGCTGTTGTGGCGCGCTACGACGGGAAGTGACTGCTCCTTGCCGCACCAGCCTCGTCACCCCGACGCGGCGGCCTCCCCGCCGGCGATCGAACGGCGCACGTCAGCGAGCCACTATACGCCGGCGCCTGCGAGCGGCTGGATGCCAGCTCGCCCTCTGGCAAAGGCATCGCAGATGGGGCGTCCGCCCTCGAAGTGGCTCAGCCATAGCCGAAGGAGGTGCCGCTGGTGAAGGGGGTCATCGGGATCGTCCACGAAGCCGGTGCGTGTGTGGGTCAGGACGAAGTTGTTGACGAATTGCATGTCCCCAGGCTCGAGAGTCATCGACAGCGCCATACCCGGGCGCTTCGGGAGGGACTCGAGAAAGAGGAAGCACGACATCTCGTCCGCGCTGAGACGCGCCACGTCGGCAAAGCGCATGGAACGGACGAACCATGCGGTCGAGGTCGTGCCCGACAGGTAGCCGTCCTCGTAGCAGAAGAGAGGCAGCATCTCCCAGCCCGGCTCGCCCGGCGCTTGCTCACTCATGCGGTCCTTCGCGAAGTACTTGTAGAGCGTCGGCAGAAACTCAGGGTGCTCCGCGAGGACGATGTTGTAGGCCTCCATCGTGCTCGCAAGAAGGCTCTCGCCCCCGAATCGCGCCGGGGTGAGGCACATCAAGCCGACGAAGTCCGTGTTGTCGCTGTGGAAGTCCATCGACTCGTTCGTGCTGAACCGCCGCTCGAAAGCCCCGGGCACCACCTTGTTCTGCAGGTGTCCGAGGATCTCCCCGCGCTTGTTCTGGGAGACCGGAGTGCCGAGCTGACACCCGATAGCCCACAAGACCTTGGCGGCGTCGTCCTCGGAGAAGCGCTCATGCACCGGCAAGCCGCGCAGCAGCACGAACCCCCGCCCCTCCTGCAGCGTGCGGTACACCTCACGCAAGTGCTCCGACAAGGCCGGGATCGAGAACTCGCCCGACTGCAACTCGTCTAGGCGGTGGTCGCGAACGGTCACAAGGGCACGCTCGATCTCGTCCAACTCGTCGTCACTGAACCGCACGATCCAGCTTTCGGAGTCCTGCAAGTCCGCTCCGCGCCAGGCCGCTTCGCCCTGCACCGCTTCATCAAGCATGTCCAAGACCTCCTGTGAAATATCCTATGTCAAACCGCGGCCGCAATGCGATGGCGCCCGGATGCCCTCACGTGGCATCCGGGCGACCCCTTATCGCCTCGAGCCTCGCGCGAACGGGGGGCGAGAGCGGGATGCCCTCGAGGCGCCGCCTCGCACGCTCCGCGAGCGAGCGATCGAAGGGCATGCGAACTGCCTCGAAACCCTCCGCCGGCGCCGTCGCGCGGATGCCTTCGGCGAACTTCTCCGCTCGCTCCTTGAAGTCGGCGAGGGGGAGGAACATCGCCGGATCGATGGCCACCATCAAGAACGCGAAGTCGTCGCCTCGCTCGGCGAAGGGACGCACCCCGCACAGCAGTGCCAAGAGGCGGATCACCTCCGCCATCCCCGAGCCGCGGTGACCGCCCCACGGGAGGAGCGCACCCGCGAGAGCTTCCCGTGGGTCCGTTGTCGGCCGTCCCTCTCGGTCGACAGCCACCCCCTCCGGGATCGCTTCGCCGGTGGCCATCCGACGGTAGATCTCGGACCCGGACATAGCCGACGTGGCGATGTCCCACACGACGGGGTCAGCCGCGGTGGGGACGCCGATAGCCATCGGGTTGGTGTCGAGACGTGGCTCACGGCCGCCGTAGGGGGCGACAGAGCCGAACGACCCGCTGGCGATGGCCCAGGCGACGACATCACGGCGAGCCGCCAGCTCCGCGTAGTACGCCAGCGTGCCCGAATAGCGGTGGTTGTTGGCCCCGACGACCGCCACTCCCTTCGCCTTCGCCTTCTCGATGGCGATCTCGGTGGCGCGCTCGGCGACGACCAGCCCCAGGTGATCGCCTCCATCGAGCAGAGCAAACGTCTCTGTCTCGCGCGACACCCGGATCGGCGTAGTCTGCCGAGGCCCGGCGCGCTCGAACTCGTCGGCGACGATGAAGATCCGCGACATCCCCACGACTCCACGCAGCTCGTCGTCCACGAGGTGCCTGGCGATGATCTCTGCGTCCTCCGGGCTCTCACCAAGGTGCCGGGCGACCCCGCGCATGAGCGACATCGCCTCCTCGACCGTCAAGCAGTTGGCCTCCCGTCCCGGCACTCCATCCCCCCTCTCGCGCTGCGAAGGGCGAGCGACCCGGTGGGCACACGGGAGTGCTCCGCTCGTCGAGCCAGGTGACAGCCGTCCATGACCACTGAAGATGCGGTGGTGCTCGTCGAGAAAATATATTACATACCAAGATGCTGTGGTGTCGTGCGAGTGATACGCCCGCGCGGGCGCGAATGCCGCGTGCGGCACAAGGCCGCATGACGACGAGGTGGCGTTGACGTGAGCGCTTCGGGCTCGGAGGAACCGGTCGACGTCGTCGTCATCGGAGGCGGGCACAACGGGCTGACCTGTGCGTGCTACCTGGCCGGGGCTGGGCTCGCCGTGACCGTACTGGAACGCTCCGCCGAGATCGGGGGCTGCATCTACACCCTTGACCTCGAGGACCCACCCGCCCGTCTCGAGATCGGGGGCTACGAACACGGAGGTCTCCGCGCGAGCGGGGTGTCGGCCGAGCTCGAGTTGGAGGACAAGTGGGGCCTGCGCATGATCGAGCGCGACGAGCTGCTCTACGCGCCCTGTGACGACGGAACTGGGCTCGCGTTTCACAGCGACCTCGATCAGACCGTGGACATCCTCGCCCGCGTCGTGGACAGAGAGGAGGCGCAGCGCTATCGGGCCTTCTCGGATTGGGCGAGGCCAGGGGCACAACTCGTCTCGCTGCTGGGGCGCAATAGCCCGCCCTCGATCCGTGAGCTCGCCGCGCTGGCCCATTCCACGCTCGGGACGGAGGGAGAGCGGCTCGTGCAAACACTGCTCTCTCCTGCCTCGTCGGTGCTCCGAAGCTCCTTCGAAGACGAACGCCTGCGAGGAGCCCTCGGGCAGTGGTCTGCCAACGCCCAGCAGCCTCCGACGGATCCCGGGACGGGCGCAGGTGCCCTGCTTCTCGCCGGCATGCACGGCTACCGAGCCGCCCGCCCCGCAGGCGGCTCCCGTGCGACGGTCGAGGCGCTCGCTCGGTGTCTGCGGGCCAGAGGGGGTTCCATCCGTGTCGGCGCACCAGTCGAGCGCATCGACGTTTCCGCGCAACGTGCGACCGCCGTCCACACCAACGGCAGCCGCATCGTCGCCAGGACCGCCGTGGTCTCCTCAATCGATCCCCGCCGCCTCTTCAACGAGCTGGTACCTGACTCCGCCATACCCCCCGGTCTGCGCCGAGAGCTCGACCGGATTCACTCGGGCGCGCACAACGTGGCCGAACTCAAGATCGATGCCGTTGTCGACGGTGAGCTGCCACCCACAGCCGTGGTGGGGTTCGAACGCGCCTACATGGTGTCGGCGAATACGCTCGGCGAGCTCGAACGGGCCTTCGCCCGCATCGCTCTCGGGGAGCTCCCGGAGCGCTTCCCCCTCATGCTGGCAATGCCCTCCGCCTTGGAGGCGGGATGGGCACCTGCCGGCCAGAGCGTGCTTTGGCTGCAGACGCGCGTTCCCTTCGTGCCGCACGGTTGGAGCTGGAGCGACCGCGCGCTCGAGTCGGCGGCCCGGGGGGCCTGGGAGGCGGCAGAGCGTGCGCTCGGCCAGAAGCTGCCCGTCCGCCGATGGCGTCTGACAGGTCCAGCCCAGTGGATGGAACGGATCGGTGGGATCTCCGGCAACCCGAACCACGTGGACATGAGCATCGACCAGCTGCTCGACATGCGTCCGAGCCCAAGCCTGTCCGGCTACCGCACCCCGATCGCCGGTCTCTACTTGACCGGGGCGGGAACCCACCCCGGCGGTGGGATCAGCGGCGCGTCGGGGCGGAACACGGCGCGATGCATCCTCAGCGACGGGCGGCGCATGAAATGGTCGCGGCAGGAAGTTCGAGCTCAGATGGCGCTACTGCGCGACGCCCTGCGAGCAGCAAAGGCCCTGCGGGCCCGCTGAGGGGGACGGGCTCTGAGCCTTCGGCTTTCCGGTCAGGAGCTCTTGCGCGGACTAGCCATTACCTGCCGGACCAGAGGTCGAAACTCCTCGAGGTCGTAGGACTTGTAGTTGACATCGAAAGCTGTCTGGTCGTATTCCTCGCAGAACTCCTGCGTCAGGTCGAACCACTCGTGCCCCCGGAACTGCTCTCGGGCATTGCGGTCCAGGCCGATGTGATGCCAGAAGTAGTAGCCCTGGAAGATGTTGTGTTTCTCAACCATCCAGTGGTACTCGGGACGGACGAACGGCTTCACGATGGCGGCGGCGATGTCGGCGTGGTTATAGGTGCCGAGGGTGTCACCGATGTCGTGTACGAGGGCACAGAAGACGTACTCGTCGTCCTTGCCGGCACGGGCCGCCCGGCTGGCGACCTGCAGGCTGTGTCCGAGTCGCGTCAGCGGAAAGACGGAGCCTTCCCTGTCCAGCTCCTGCAGGTGCTTGAGCACGCGGTCGGCCAACCCTTGCTTGTACGCCTCCCACTCGGCGCTCAGGATGGCCCATTCCTCTTGGGTACGCTCCTTCATTGAGGGTGCCCAGCGGATCGCGGCTGTCGAGCTCATGGCGGCGCCTCCTTCGATCGAGTCGTTGCGATATTATATGTCAAACCGCCGAGCCTCTGGCAAGGGCGGGACTCGCACCCGCGGCCGCTTGACTGCCAGAGACTTCTGGCCGGTTCGGAGGCGATCGGCGAAGTTCGCACAGTCCTTACGAACTGGGCGTTTTCTCCGGTCCAGTTCGGACTCGTTCAACCCAGTCCGACCCCGTAGCCACAAGTTTGGCTACAGAATTTAAACCGCTATTGACAGCGGCACTGCCATCACATCGCGATCAGCTCCGGGACGGTCCGCTCACCGAGACGGGAGTCGCCGCTGGGCGACGCTTGGGGGCGGACGGCGCTCGATCGAACGGCTTCCGGCACTGTGCTCGTTTGGTATACCATCCGCAGCCCGATACGGGGTGCTGATCGTGTGGCTAGGCGATTGTGACGCCGCGCGGGCGCCGAGGTCGGCCATCGGGTCACCGCTGGAACCTCAGCCCGACGCCGTTCGTCTGGCACAACAGTGCCGACAAGATCCTCGGGACACTGGCTTCCTACTGCCAGCGCCCTTCCGACTCAGTTCACTAGGCTCCTTGCAGGTCGAGCTGTTGGACCGCCAGCGCGAACTCGCCGTCGCCATCGCGGACTACAACGAGCACTTCTACAACCCGGTCTGGGGGGAAAGTGAAGCGGTTCGTGCGCCTGATCCTGGGAGCGGGATGCGTCGCGGCTCTCTTGACGACGGCGGGAACGAGCCCGAGCGCTGCGGGCAAAGCATCGGCGCCGTCGGGGCGGCCGTCCGAATCCGTGCGATGCCCGTGGTTGGACAACAAGTCGCTCCCGATACCCGACCGAGTGGAACTGCTGCTCTCACGGATGACTATCCCGGACGAGATCGACATCGTGGAGGGTCACGGCGCTCGTCATGCCTACGTCTTCTACATGCAGGGCATCCCATCTCTTTGTATCCCGTCGATGGGTCTCGAGAACGGACCCGCCGGCGTGGCCGACAGGCTTACCGGGGTCACCGAGCTGCCGTCCCCCGTGGCGCTCGCAGCGACCTTCGACCCTGCACTCGCGGATGCCTACGGCAAGGTGATCGGCGCCGAGGAGTTGGGCAAGGGGGCGAGCGTCAACCTCGGACCGACGGTGAACATCGACCGGGACCCTCGGTGGGGCCGCTCGTTCGAGACGTTCTCCGAGGACCCCTTCCTCAGCGCCGCGATGGCTGTCGGTGAAATCGATGGCGTGCAGAGCGAGGGTGAGATGTCCGAGGTGAAACACTTCGACGCCTACAACCAGGAGACGTACCGCAACACCCCGGAAGACGACGTCATCGTCAGCGACCGGGCGCTTCACGAGATCTACATGCCGGCCTTCGAAGCGGCTGTCACGACCGCCCGCGCGGCCTCTGTCATGTGCGCGTACTCGATGGTCGACGGAGCCTTCAGCTGCGACAACCCCTATCTGGAGGAGAGCACGCTCGACGACCTCTGGCGATTCCAGGGCTTCGTCACCGCGGACGAAGGGGCCGTCCACTCCACGTCCTCGGCCCTCGCCGGCACGGACATGGAGCAGCCGCTCAACCTCTACTTCGGTGAGCCCTTGCAACACGAGGTCGAGAGCGGCGCCATCCCGCGGTCGGTCCTCAATGAGATGGTCAGGCGCATCCTCACCGAGATGTTCCGCTTTGGGCTGTTCGACCATCCGCCAACCGGGAACGTCCACAACGTCGTCACCACCCCGGCACATCAGGCGGTCGCCACGGAGGTCGCTGAGGATGCCACGGTCCTGTTGAAGAACGCCGGCGACGTCCTATCTCTGGCGACCGACAACGGAGGGTCGGTCGCCGTGATCGGGCCGGCGGCGTCCACCCAGCCGACCGATACCGGAGGGGGGAGCGCCTACGTCACCGCTCCGTTCAGCGTGACTCCCTTGCGAGGGATCACGTCAGACGCCGGACCGGGGACCTCGGTGAGCTACGAGCCGGGACTTCCGACCGACACTCGCCTCCAGCAGATCCCCCCTTCGGACCTTTCGCCTGGCTACAGCGGAACCCCCTTCGAGGGGCGCTACGCGGGAGTGCTCAAAGTGCCTGAGAGCGGAACCTACGTCATCGCCCTCACCAACGACTGCCTCTGCTACACACCGACGTATCTCTACCTGAACCAGCAGGAGCTCATCGCCGACCCCTCCACTCCTCCCGTGCACACGTACTCGGCGGCAGTCGAGCTCGTCGCCGGGCGGACCTACAGCATCGACATCGGCGGCAGCTCCGACGGTCTCACCTGGGCGACGCCCTCTGAGCTCGCACCAGGCATCGCAAAGGCGGTGGCCGCAGCCAGGTCGGCCCGCACCGCCGTCGTCGTCGTCTCCGACGACACCGAGACTGAAGGCGCCGACCGTCCGCACCTCAACCTCCCGTCCGCCCAGAACGAGCTCATCGAGGCGGTGGCGGCCGTCAACCCTCGGACCGTCGTCGTGGTCGATGCCGGCGCTCCCGTGGAAATGCCGTGGCTAGACGAGGTCGCCGCCGTTGTCGATGCCTGGTATCCGGGGGAAAGCAACGGCACCGCGCTCGCCTCGGTCCTCTTCGGGAGCACTGACCCGTCCGGGCACCTACCCGTGACCTTCCCGCAAAGCCTGGCGCAGGTTCCCGCCCACACGCTCGCCCAGTTTCCGGGAGTGAACGGCCGAGTCCTGTACTCAGAGGGGCTCGACGTCGGGTACCGATGGTACGACGCCAAAGGGATCACCCCGCTGTTCCCCTTCGGCTTTGGGCTTTCCTACACCACCTACCGGTACTCCGACCTTCATGTCACTCCAGGGACCATCGAGGGGCGCACCCAGCCCACGGCCACCGTGACCGCGAAGCTGACCAACACCGGGTCCTACGCCGGCGCGGACGTTGCCCAGCTCTATGTCGGAGACCCGCCTGCTGCGGGCGAGCCGCCGCGTCAGCTGAAGGGCTTCCAGCGCGTCTTCCTTCAACCAGGGCACTCGAGGACGATCACCTTCGTGCTCGACAGCCAGGATCTGTCCTGGTGGAGCGACTCGGCCAGCGCCTGGGTGGTTCCCCGGGGGACTTTCGAGGTATACGTCGGTGATTCCTCCGCGCTCGTAAACCTGCCGCTACGCACGACACTGACCGTCCGCTGAGGCTCCCGCAACGGCATTGGCCGCGGGTTGGAGGGCCAACCGGTGTCCGCAAGACGCCCGGTCAGCCGCTCACCGGACCCGGGGTCCGACTCCAATCATGGCCCCCGGGGGCTTCTGAGTGCCTGCCGCGACCGCTGAGGGCCTGCCCGGTCGGCCTGCGCACACGGAAGGCCAGCGACGCACGCCGGCGCGGGCTTCTGAGTATCTACAAGGCTCGCCGCCCAAACCCGTGCTCGGCAAGCCCGAGTCCGGGCCATGCCTACGTGGGTGGTGTCAGCTACAGATCGAGCCATCTCCACGGCACCAGGCGCATCGGACGTCTGTAGCCAGCTTCAAGAAACGGCCCCGCTCTCCACGACGTGCGACCCGTGCCGGGCGGTCACCACCACGGTGACAGCACCGAACAGACGTACGTTTGTCACGCGGCCCTGACCAGGCCCTCTCCACGTCGGTGCAGGTAACGGGCACTCGCACGCCGGCGGCGGACTGCTCGATCTGCAGGTGCTCGAGAATCTGGTCCTGGGGTCGCCGACGAGATCGGCAGGCCCTCACCGCCTGAACGGAGACGGCCCCGGCGCAATGTCGGAAGCCATACCCTTCTGGTCGTGCTGCACCTCCACCGGTCGGAACGGGCCGACGGCCTCGTGGCGATGCTGGCGGAGCTGATCGTCGAACCCCTCGACGACGTCATGTCCGCCGAGGTGGTCGCCGTCCCGACCCGCGGCGTCGAGCGGTGGCTGACCCAACAGCTGTCGGCCTGCCTCGGCGCGAGCCGAGGCCGCCACGACGGCGTGTGTGCGAACATCGACTTCCCGTTTCCCGGCTCGGTGATCGGTGCCGCCTTGGCCTTGGGAGGCGGCGTCGACCCCCACGCAGATCCGTGGTCACCTCAACGATCCGTTTGGCCCCTCCTCGAAGTAGTCGAAACCAGCCTCGATGAGCCGTGGCTGGCTCCCCTGGCGGCTCACCTGCACAACTCCGCTCCTGAGGGCGAGAGGCGGCGCTTCGCGAGTGTCCGGCACATCTCCGACCTCTACGACCGCTACGGCGTCCATCGCCCCGCCATGGTGAGATCATGGTTGGACGGCGACCGGGACCACCCGAGTGACGGTTGGCAACCCGAGCTGTGGCGGAGGCTGCGAAACAGGATCGGGACGCCCAGCCCGGCCGAGCGGCTCATCGACGCCTGCGCCCGCCTCCAGGCCGAGCCGGCTCTCCTCGAGCTGCCGGCGCGTGTCTCGCTTTTCGGCCTCACGCGGCTTCCCGCCAGCTACCTGGACGTGCTCGACGCCATCGCCACAGGACGGGACGTCCACCTCTTCCTGCTCCATCCCTCACCGGCGCTCTGGCGCAAGGTGGCGGCAAGACTCGAGAGCCCGACCCGCGGCCTTCCCCGTGCCGAGGATCCGACCACCGACGAGACCAGCAACCCGCTGCTCACCTCGTGGGGTCGCGACGCCCGCGAGATGCAGCTCGTCCTTCGAGGCTCCGGCGGCACTGCGGTGACGGATCACCACCTGCCGGTCGACAACATCACCGATGACCTCCTGCACCGGCTGCAGGCCGACATCCGCACGGATCGCCAGCCCCCGGGCCTCCCCACCGCCGGCGGCGAGGATCACCGACAACCCCTCGGCCCCGCCGACCGCAGCGTCCAGGTCCACGCCTGCCACGGTCGCGCCCGGCAGGTCGAGGTCATCCGGGACTCCATCCTCCATCTCCTCGACGCCGACCCGACGCTCGAGCCCCGTGACGTCATCGTGATGTGCCCCGACATCGACACCTTCGCCCCTCTCATCCAGGCCACCTTCGGCAACTACGACCCGGAGGACACCGACACCCGCGCCCTCCCGGACCTGCGTGTCCGCCTCGCCGACCGCTCCCTCCGCCAGACCAACCCCGTCCTCGGCGTCGTGGCCGAGCTGTTGGACATCGCCGTCGGGCGCGTCACCGCCACCCAGGTGCTCGACCTCGCCAGCCGGGAGCCGGTCCGCCGACGCTTCCACTTCGACGACGACGACCTCACGCGGATCGAGGAGTGGGTCGTGGGCACCGGCGTGCGCTGGGGCCTCGACGCCGAGCACCGCGCACCCTTCAAACTCGAGGATCTGGAGGCGAACACCTGGCACGCCGGCCTCGACCGGGCGCTCCTCGGCGTCACCATGGCCGAGGAAGGCCAACGCCTCTTCGGCGGTGTCCTGCCCCTCGACGACATGGACAGCGGGGACATCGAGCTCGCCGGCAGGCTCGCAGAGCTCCTCGACCGCCTCGGGGCGGCCGTCTCGATGCTCTCGGGGACACGGCCCGTCGATGCCTGGGCGGCCGGGATCGCCGACATCGCCGACGCCTTCACGGCGACCTCGGAGCGGGACGTCTGGCAACGCCTGCAGCTGCAACGCCTCCTCGACGACCTCGTCAGCGAGGCGACGACGGCCGAGACGGTGAGCACCGTCGAGCTCAGCCCGGCCGACATCCGCGCCCTCCTCGCCGACCGCCTGCGGGGCCGTCCCACGAGAGCCAACTTTCGTACGGGGCATCTCACCATCTGCACGCTCGTGCCGATGCGGTCGGTCCCGCACCGGGTCGTCTGCCTCCTCGGCCTCGACGACGGCGTCTTCCCCCGCCACATCGAGCGCGACGGCGACGACCTCATCGCCGCCAACCCGCAGGTGGGCGACAACGACGCCCGCACGGAGGACCGCCAGCTCCTCCTCGACGCCCTCCTGGCGGCGACGGAGCGCCTCGTCATCACCTACAGCGCCCGCGACGACCGCAGCAACCTCGCCCGGCCGCCCGCCGTCCCCCTCGGCGAGCTCCTCGACGTCATCGACCGGACCGTCCGGCTGGAGGACGGCCGGCCCGCCCGCCGGCAGGTGACCGTCCACCACCCGCTGCAGCCCTTCGACGTGCGCAACTTCACCCCAGGCGCCCTCGTCGCCGAGCGGCCCTGGAGCTTCGACACCGTCAACCTCGACGGCGCCCGCGCCTCGGTGCTCCCCCGCCTCCCCCCGCACCCCTGGCTGGAAGCGCCCCTCCCTCCGCCCGAAAGCGACGCCATCGAGCTCGAGCGCCTCGAAGCCTTCCTGCGCCATCCCGTGCGCGCCTTCCTCCGCAACCGCTTCGGTGTCTCGCTCGCCGAGCGCTCCCGCGACGTCGACGACGCCGTCCCCATCGACCTCGACGCCCTCGAGACTTGGGGCGTCGCCGAGCGGATGCTGGCGGCCCTCTTGGCGGGCGCCGAGCTCGAGGACTGCGTCGCCGCCGAGCGCGCCCGCGGCCTCCTCCCGCCCGGGCAGCTCGCCACTCCGGTG
>DASPSK010000499.1:0-3158 GCA_035623975.1 Acidimicrobiales bacterium
TGCAGCGGCGCGCCTTCGAACTCATCGGCGCGCCCATCCCGATCCAACTCAGCGCCAGGTAGTCAGAACAGCTCGCACCGGAAGCCAAACAATCCCCTCCTCAGCAGGGGGTTGTGCCGTCAAGTCCGACGTAACTTCGGATTAGCCGCGGCACCTCTCGATTCCCGAATCTCGGGTCTCGATTCTCGGGTCTCGATTCTCGGGTCTTCTCGGGGCTCAGCGACGCCGTGGGTGCAGCTGCTGGCGGCGGCGGGCTCAGAGGCCCGTCGAGCCGTCGATCCGCTCCCGCAGGAGGTCGGCGTGCCCGTTGTGGCGGGCGTACTCCTCGATCATGTGCACGAGGATCCAGCGGAGCGAGTATGTGTGGCCGCGCCGCTCGCCCGTGACCTCGAGCGATTCGGCCGCCGCCTCGGCGATCCTCGCCTGTGCGCAGGTGGCCTCCCAGGTGGCGAAGGCTTCGGCCACCTCGGCGGTGTCCACCTCTTTGATGGCGGCATTGAAGTCCCCGTCGTCTGAGTAGATGAGGCCGATGTCCTCCCGCCCGAGCACGCGCCGGAACCAGTTGCGCTCCACCTCGGCCATGTGCCGGACGAGCCCGAGGAGACAGAGCTCCGAGGGTGGCACGGCCCGCTCCCGCAGCTGCTCGTCGGAGAGGCCCTCACACTTCACCGCCAGCGTCCCCCGCTGCCAGTCCAGCCAGGCGTTCAGCATCTCCCGCTCGCCCGCGATGAGGGGTGGATCGGTGCGTTCGACGCTCATGCGACCAACGTAGTGGCGAGGTTCCCGAGGGGGCGCCTCAGCCCTCAGCCACGCGACCTCGGTGCGGGGTAGAGGACGACTTTCGGCTCGGTGAAGGCCTCCAGCACGAAACGACCCCCTACCCGCCCCCGCCCGCTCACCGAGCCCGCCCGGCCCCCGAAGGGGAGGTGGGTTTCCCAGTGGTTGGTGGAGGCGTTGATGTTCACCCAGCCGGCCCGGACGGCCTCGGCAAAGGCCAGGCCGCGCTCGAGGTCGTTGGTGAACACGGCGGCCGTGAGCCCGAAGGGAGACGAATTCGTGAGCTCGAGTGCTTCGGCCATGGAGGCGACCTCGACCACGGGCACGACCGGGCCGAAGGTCTCCTCCGTCGCGATCGCCATCTCGGCGGTGACGTCGTCGAGCACCGTCGGCTCGGCGAACAGCTGGGTGGGCATGTCGGGCGCCCGCCGCCCGCCCGTGCACACGCGGGCGCCCCGGGCGACGGCGTCGGCGACGTGGCGATCGAATTTCGCCGCCGTCGGCTCGTTGTTGAGCGGCCCCATCGTCGTCTCGGGATCGAAGGGGTCACCCAGACGGACGTCTGTCTTGGTCGCCTGCACGACGCGCTCGACGAATTCGGCGCGCACGGCTGCGTGCACGAGGAAGCGCTCGCCCGCCGTGCAGCTCTGGCCGGCGCACATGTAGGCGGCCTCGAGGGCGGCCGCCGTGGCGAGCTCGAGGTCGGCGTCCTCGAGCACGACCATGGGGCCGTTGCCGCCGAGCTCGAGGATCTGGGTCTTGCCGGCCGCCCGGCTGGCCACGAGGGCGCCCGTCGCCACCGAACCGATGAAGCCGACCCCCGCCACCGAGGGGTGGCCGACGACGGCATCGCCGACGACGGCGCCCGGCCCGGGCACGAAGTTGAAGATCCCCGGCGGCGCCCCGGCCGAGGAGAGGGCCTCGCCGAGGACCTCGACGAGCAGTCCCGAGCAGGCCGTCGTCGTGGGCGCCGGCACCCAGACGACGGCGTTGCCGGCGGCCAGGGCGGGGGCGAAGACCTCGGCGCCCATCGTGTAGGGCCAGTTCCAGGGTGAGACGACGCCCACCACCCCGAGCGGCACCCGCAGCGTGAGGGCCCGCCGTGTGTCCGAGAGGGAGGACGGGATGGACCCTTCCATCCGCTTGGCTTCCTCGCCGGCCATCATCAGGTAGTCCACGAGCTCGTCGACCTCGTCGTAGGCTTCGCGGGCGAGCGGCTTGCCCTGGTCCTCGGTGACGGCGCGGGCGAGGTCGTCGCGACGGCTGACGACCGCCTGGGCGCAGCGACCCAAGACCTCGGCCCTTTCGAAGGCCGATGCGGCCGCCCACTGCGGCCAGGCGGCCGCGGCCGCCTCGACGGCGTCGCCGGCCTGGGCGGCATCGGCGACGCCGACGGTTGCGAAGGTCTCGCCCGAGGACGGGCTCACGGCGGGCATCTCCCCGCCGGCGCCGTCCACCCACTTGGCGCCGATGTACGCGCCGCGGACCACCTCAGGCATTTGACCCCTCCTCGCCGCCGATCGGCTCCGAAGTGTGCCGGTAGAACTCGACCTTCTCGGGCGGCAGCGGTGTGTTGCCGAGGATGAGGTCGGCCGACTTCTCCGCGATCATCATGACGGGAGCGTAGATGTTGCCGTTCGTGACGTATCGCATGACGGAGGCATCCACGACCCGCAGCCCGTCGAGGCCGTGCACCCGCATGGAGGCCGGGTCGACGACGCTGAGCTCGTCGATGCCGAGGCGGCACGTGCACGAGGGATGGAGGGCGGTTTCGCCCTCGCGGGCGACCCAGTCGAGGATCTCGCCGTCGCTCGAGACGGCGTGGCCGGGCGAGAGCTCGCCGTCGTTGAAGTCGTCCATGGCGGGCTGGTTCAAGATGTTGCGGGCGATCCGGATCGCCTCCACCCACTCGCGGCGGTCCTGCTCGGTCGAGACGTAGTTGAAAACCAGGGCCGGATGGACGGCCGGATCACGCGAGACGACCTTCACCGAGCCGCGGGCGTCCGAGTACATCGGCCCGATGTGCACCTGGTAGCCGTGCCCGCCGGCGGGTGCGGACCCGTCATAGCGGATGGCGATGGGAAGGAAGTGGAACATGAGATTGGGGTAGGCGACGTCGTCGTTGCTCCGCACGAAACCCCCACCCTCGAAGTGGTTCGTCGCCCCGGGGCCGCGACGCAGCAGCATCCAGTCGAGCCCGATGAACGGGCGCCGCCACATCTGGAGGGCCGGCGCCATCGAGACCGGTTGCTTGCAGGCGTACTGGATGTAGACCTCGAGATGGTCCTGCAGGTTCTCGCCGACGCCGGGCAGGTCATGACGCACCGCGACGCCCGCTGGCTCGAGGACGGCCGGGCTGCCGATGCCCGAGATCTGGAGCA
>DASPSK010000510.1:0-2154 GCA_035623975.1 Acidimicrobiales bacterium
GTCGACGACCTTGGTGTCGCCCGTGACGATGGCGACACCGGCGGCACGTGCCGCCGCGCCCATGTCGCCCACGACAGCTCGCAGCTCGCTCACGGCGAAGCCCTCCTCGAGGACGAAGGCGGCTGCCATCCAGGCGGGGCGGGCCCCCATGACGGCGAGGTCGTTGACGGTCCCATGCACGGCGAGGTGCCCGATCGAGCCGCCGGGGAAGCGCAGGGGCTTGACGACGAACGAGTCGGTGGTGAGGGCGATGCGGTCACCCGAGGGGAGGTCGAGGACGGCCGCGTCGCCGAGGGGCTCGCCAGCAAAGTGGCCGAAGGCCTCGAGAAATACGGCGTCGATCAAGGCGGCCGCTGCCTTGCCACCGGCGCCGTGGGCGAGCGTCACGATCTCGTCCTGCAGCCTCGGGCGCCGGCGCCGGAAGGTCTCGATGCGCTCGAGAACGGCCGCTTCGCGCTGGCTGGGAGCGCCGGCCGCCGCTGCGCGGGCGCCGTCGCCGGAGGAAGCGGGCTTGAGGCTCATGACGCCTCCTCTTCGTCGAGGATCGCCTGCAGGCGTTCCCACAGGGCCAGGCCGACGGCGTCCTGGGTCTCCTGGATGCGGTGGACGCTGTCGGAGCGCACGACGAGGCAGTGGTCGAGGTCCCCGCAGGCGGCCATCTGCCCGCCGTCGTAGCCGGCCAGGCCGACCGTCAAGAGCCCACGCCGGCGTGCCTCGCCAAAAGCCCTCATGACGTTGTCGGAGTTGCCACTCGTCGAGAACCCCACGGCGAGGTCGCCCGGCCGGCTGTAGGCGATCAGTTGGCGGGAGAAGACGAGCTCGAACCCGACGTCGTTGCCGAGGGCGGTGAGGGTTGCCTCGTCGGCTGCGAGCGAGCGGGCAGGAAGCGCCCGACCTCTCGGAGGGGACGTGAACAGCGCCGAGAACGAGGCGGCGTCGGTGGCGCTCCCACCGTTGCCGAAGCTGAAGAGGCGCCCACCACGGCGGAAGCGCCGAGCCATCTCGGCGGCGATCTCGTCGATCTCTGCTGAGAACGCTTCGAGCGTGGCGGCGCGCAGGCCGTGGCTCCGAGAGGCCTTCGCCTCCGCCGAGGAAGCCAGATCGGCGAGCAACAAAGTGGCGTCTCGCTCGTCCCCCTCGATGAAGGGGTAGAGAAAGTCGGTTGTCTCCGGCGCCACCTGCGTCAATCCTCGATCAAAGTGATGGCGCTGCCGGCGTGCACGAGCACGAGATCGCCCGGACGGGGCGTGCCGATGAGCGTCGTGTCGATCCCTTCGATGCCGTCGGCCGTGCGCACGCGGGCTTCGTAGCCCGGCCCCGTGGCGACGACTTCTGCCAGTCGGCCCTCGTCGGAGCACGTGAGGCAGATCTCCTCGTCGCAGGCGTCATCATCGCTTGCCGGCTCAGGGCTCACAAGCCCGGGGTGCTCGAAGCAGACGTGCGTGAGCTCCCACAGGAGGTGGTAGACGAGCACGAAGCCGCCGCCGTATGCCGACAGCCCCAGCGCCTCGTCGAGCCAGAGCACGTGATCGGCTGCGCCTGCATCCGGACGGTCCCCTTGGCCGATCCAGACGGAGTGCAGGCCCCAGGCGGGAGCACGGCGCATGGCGGGGCGCACGACCGGATCGGCGGCGTCCGCCACGGCGACGAGGAGGTCGCCGGCCGACGACACGACGCGCAGCGTGCTCACGAGATCACCCCCTTCGACCGCCATGGCCGGCAGCGCTCGTTTCCCCACGATGACCGGATGGACGAATTCGACGGCCAGGTGCTGGGCGTGCGACGGCCACCGAGGAGCCGCGCACCACATCGTCGCGCCGGCGGCAAAGTGGCGGGCCATGTCGAGGGCCGTCGTGGCAAGGTCAAGGGCCAAGGGTCCGAGCGCCGAGCTTCCGGCGGAGAAAGCCGCGGCTGGAACGCTTCGATCTCCGGCTGGACTCATGACGGCTTCCCTCCTCAGGGCGATCCTAATGGGAGCAGATCGGCCGGTTTTGGGACAGGCTGGTCTAGGCACAATACCGTTTACTTAGTGAGCACCTGTACGGCCTCATCACGAGAGCGGGTCGGCTGCGGCCATGCCCGATGCGCCGGTCGCTTCAAGTGATACGCCGTCATCTTTCGCTTCACGACTCGGGGATTTGACCGAAGGCGTCG
>DASPSK010000515.1:0-2922 GCA_035623975.1 Acidimicrobiales bacterium
AGCCCAGCCCTGCGGCGGCGGCGGTTGCTGAGCCCAGCCCTGCGGCGGTGGTGGTGGCTGAGCCCAGCCCTGCGGCGGCGGTGGTTGCTGAGCCCAGCCCTGCGGCGGCGGCGGTTGCCAGCCGGGACCTGGTGGGCCGCCGGGAGGCGGGTAAGCGCCGCCGGGAGGCGGGTAGCCGTAACCGCCTTGCCAGCCGGGTCCCGGGTAACCGCCATAGCCCGGCCGCCCAGGGCCTGTCGGCATGAACGACAGCGCCGAGCCCGTTGGCGTGACTCCCATCTGTGAGGCGAGCAACTGGATGTCGAACCCCTCCTTGCGAACGCGAAGGTCGATAGTGATCACCACCTCGACGGCGGCGATGAACGAGGCGAAGAGGAGGTAACCGAGGAGGAAGTCCACGCCGAACTCGATCACGCGTACGACAGCTCCCCCGCCGGCGATGCCGGACACAAAGGCCGTCAGGAGTGCGAGGAGAAGAAAGCCCACACCTGCGAGCAGACCGGCGAGGAGCAGCGTCCCGAAGGTCGTCCACCAGTGATGACGGCTGAGGGAGACCGAGCGACGTATCGCCTTCGAGCCGCGGATGTTCTCGATCATCATCACGGGCACGGCCATCGAGGTCGCCACCCAGAACCAGATGACGAAGACGAATTCGCCGATGCCGAGCACGGCGGCGACGGCGACGGCCGCGCCTCCGGCATGCGCCAGACCCAACACCAGGTCGATGAGCGAGATGGCGATCTCGAAGGCATAGAGGATGACGACGAGGAGAAACTCGATCCACAAGACGGAGTGAAACCGCTTCAGGCCGAACACGACCGCATCTCGCCACCCTGTCGGCTGCCCGAGATAGAAGTTGCCGACGATGCGGAAAGAGATAGCCGTGATGAGCGTCAGCACGAGTAGGGAGAAGAGGTAGAGGAGAGCGAATCCGCCGAACACCGTCAGAGCCGAGCCTGAGGTGAAGCCCGCCAGTTCTCCCTGGGAGTTGGTCTTGAAGGCGGATTGGAGCGACGAGATCACCGAGACAAGGATGAGGCTGATCACGACGGCGGCCGGGACGGCGACGACGAGCGACGCCTTCGCAAACGTGAGGAAATTCCTCCGCACGATCTTGATGGCTGCATCGATCCGCTCGCCCGCACCGAGTGGACGAAGGGCGACAGCCTGCCGTTGCTGCCACATGGGTCGTGAGCCTAGGCGGACCCAGGTGGAGCGTCGGGTTCCTCGGCCGGCCGCACGTGTGGTAGCAACGGCGCGTGACTCCCGAGGACACGACTGCCGATACTGAGGTGAGGGATCGAGCTCACGGGGGCGCCTCCCGCAACGAGCGGGGGGTGACGCCGCAGAGCGAGGATTTCTCCGCCTGGTACAACGAGCTCGTCCTCAGGGCAGAGCTCGCCGACAGAGGGCCTGTACGCGGAACCATGGTGATGCGCCCGTACGGGTACCGAATCTGGGAGCTCATCCAGGGCGATCTCGACCGTCGCATCAAGGAGACCGGTCACGAGAACGCCTATTTCCCTCTCCTCATCCCGGAGTCGCATCTGCGGCGGGAGGCGGAGCATGTGGAGGGTTTCTCTCCCGAGTTGGCCGTCGTGACCCATGGTGGCGGCCGCGAGCTCGAGGAACCTCTCGTGGTACGGCCGACCTCCGAAACCGTCATCGGAGAGTTCATGGCCAAGTGGATCTCCTCCTACCGCGACCTCCCCCTCCTGCTCAACCAGTGGGCGAACGTCATCAGGTGGGAGCTGCGTCCGAGGCTGTTCCTGCGCACGACGGAATTCCTCTGGCAGGAGGGGCACACGGCTCACGCCAGTGGGCCCGATGCATGGGAAGAGGTCATTCTCGCCCTCGGTATGTACGAGGCGCTGGCCACCGACGTGGCTGCCCTGGCGCCCTATGTCGGAGAGAAGACGGCGAGTGAGCGTTTCGCCGGGGCGGAGCGCACCACGACCATCGAAGCGATGATGCGCGACGGGCGGGCGCTGCAGTCCGGGACTTCCCACTATCTCGGGCAGAACTTCGCCCGCGCTTTCGACATGACGTTCCAGAACGAGGAGGGCGAGCTGGAGTACTGCCACACCACCTCCTGGGGGCTGTCGACGCGGATGGTGGGTGCGGTCATCATGGGGCACGGGGACGACAAGGGTTTGATCCTTCCTCCTGGGCTTGCCCCCTATCAGGTCGTGATCGTGCCGATCGGCCGGGGGGAGGAGGCCTCGGCTGTCGTGGCGGCTGCCCAGGAGCACGGTCGCGAGCTCGCCGCCAACGGCGTGCGGGTCAAGGTGGACGACCGGATGCAGCTGTCGCCGGGTTTCAAGTTCAACGAGTGGGAGCTGCGCGGCGTACCGCTTCGGATCGAGCTCGGTCCACGGGATCTCGCCGCCGGGACGGCGTTGGTGGCATCGCGGCTCTCGACAGACCGCAAGGACAAAGTGACGCTGCCGCTGTCCTCTCTCGCCGGGGACATCCCAGGGCGTTTGGCAGCCTTTCGGGACGCTCTGCACGCGCGGGCTCTGGCGTTCCGGGAGGGGCACACGGTTCGGGCGGACACCTGGGACGAGCTCGTCGCCGGGGTTGAGGGTGGTTTCGCGCTCGCGTTGTGCTGCGACGACCCTGCGTGCGAACAGCGACTGAAGGACGCCACCACGGCGACACCGCGCTGCATTCCCCTCGATGGCGTGCCGGAGGAGGGGCCGTGCGCCATCTGCGGATCGCCCGCGGCCTACGGTACGAGGGTGGTCTTCGGTCGGGCCTACTGAGCTCAACGGCGCCTCAGGCACCGGCCCGCTGGGTGGCCGTGAAGTCGTAGGTGACGCTGAGGGAGCAGTTCATGAACTGCTCGCTCACGCCCGCCGTGCCGCCCGTCGAGCAGGCTCCGGCGTTGTAGCTGTAGGCATCCGCGTAGGTGTTCGGCAG
>DASPSK010000517.1:0-8573 GCA_035623975.1 Acidimicrobiales bacterium
GCCGACGTCTTCGTGGCGGGCTTCATCGGTAGCCCGCCGATGAACCTGCTGCCCGGCGAGGTGGTAGCCCCGAGCGCCGGCGGTCCACCGGTGGCGGTCGTCTCTGGCGGCACGGTCCGGGTGGGCGCCTACGAACCCGGCAGGAGGGTGACGATCGGCATCCGGCCCGAGCACCTCGTCGTCGCCGACGCCGGCACGCTCGAGGCGACCGTGAGCCTGGTCGAGTCCCTCGGCCACGAGCGCCTCCTCGCCTGCCGGCTGCCGGATACCTCGCTCGTGATCGTCCGCCAGGGCGGATCGGGGCCGCCGACGGCCATCGGGACGAACGTACGTCTCGGCCTGGCCGAAGACGCCCAGGTGCACGTCTTCGACCGGGAGAGCGGGAGGCGGATCGATGCTGCTGCGTAAGGTCCAGGAAGCTGCCACGGGCTATGTGTTCCTCCTGCCGGCGATCGCCCTGTTCGGCGTCTTCGTCTTCTACCCGCTCGTGAAGACGGCCTATCTCGGCTTCTACGCCCAGCCGGTGTTCCCGGGTCTTCCCACGAGGTACGTCGGCTTCTCCCAGTACACGAGCGTGCTCTCGTCCTCGGAGTTCCTCGGCGATCTCTGGCGGACTGTGCTGTTCGTCTTGTTCACGATGCCCCTCGGGATCGTCCTCGGCCTCGCCATGGCGGTGCTGGCGCACAAGAAGCTCAAGGGAATCCGGGTGTTCCGCACCATCTTCTCCTCCACGATCGCCACATCGGTGGCGGTGGCCTCGGTGATCTTCGTCACGCTGCTCGACCCGCAAGTGGGCTTGTTGCCTTACCTGTTCGGGCAGACCGGCGGCACGGGCATCCTCGGCAGCCCTACTTGGGCGCTGCCCGCCGTCGCGCTCACGACGATCTGGCAGAACCTTGGGTTCACGTTCATCCTCATGAGCGCCTCCCTCCAGTCCGTGCCCGACGAGCTGCTCGAGGCTGCCGCCGTGGATGGCGCCAGCCCGACGGCGAGCTTCTGGCGAGTGACGTTCCCGCTGCTGTCACCGCAGCTGTTCTTTGTCAGCGTGATCGGGATCATCGGCGGATTCCAGGCCTTCGGCCAGATCGACATCCTCACCCAGGGCGGGCCTTCGAACCACACGACCACGGTCCTCTACGACATCTACGAGAGCGTCTTCGAGTACAGCAACTCGGGCAAAGGAGCCGTCATGGCCATCGCCTTGTTCGTGATCCTCCTGGCCCTCACGGCCGTGCAGTTCCTCGTTCTCCAACGGAGGGTGTTCTATGCCGGCGCCGGACGCTGAATTCGCCGGCGTGCTGAGCGGCGACTGGGCATCGGTCCCTTTCGCTGCACCCCGCAGCCGCCTGCGCGCTGTCCTTCGCTACGCCCTGTTGATCGCCGTCGCTCTCGTCGTGCTCTTCCCCATCTACATGACGATCGTCACGTCGTTGCTGTCCGCACCGCAGATCGCACGGCGACCGCCCTTGCTGTATCCGGCGAGCCCGCAATGGTCGAACTACTCGACCGCCTTCAACAACGGGCAACTCGGCGTCTACCTGCGCAACAGCGCCATCCAGTCGATCTCCATCACGGCCGCCGTCGTGATCACGTCCGTGCTTGCCGCCTACGGCTTCACCTTCGTGCGCTTCCCCTTCAAGCGGATCCTGTTCGCCGTGTGCCTTGCCAGCTTGATGGTCCCGGCCGAGGTCACGATCATCCCGAACTACCAGACGATCGCCGCCTTCGGATGGCTGAATTCCTTCCCCGCCCTCATCGTGCCGTTCATGGCGAGCGGCATCGGCATCTTCTTGTTCCGCCAGTCCTTCCGCCAGCTGCCCGGCGAGCTGCGGGACGCCGCCCGGCTCGACGGGCTCGGACATGTGACCTACCTCACGCGGGTCGTGCTTCCGCTCAGCAAGCCGGTGATCGGAGCCTTCGGCGTCTTCGCCTTCCTCGGGGCATGGAACCAGTACCTCTGGCCGCTCATCGTGCAGCCGGCAGGGACGGTGCGCACCGTGCAGATCGGCCTTCGCCAGCTCGCCGGCACGAGCTTCCACGACGTCGGGGTGCGAGCCGCCGGCACGATCCTGGCGGCATTGCCGATCTTCGTCGTCCTCCTGATCTTCCAGCGCTCCCTTGTGCGCGGCCTGACGACGGGAGCCGTCAAGGGCTGAGGCGGCCGGGCCCGCTTGACTCCTGGCCGCCCGGTGGTCACACTGGACGGCGAGATGACGCCTATCTGCACCCTCCTTCTTACCTGACGGCAAGCGCCCACTCGCGCTTGCCGCCGCCTCCTGCGCCCGAAGGGCCAGGAGGTTTTTTCTTGGCCGGATTCGGCTCCGCCCCTCGACTGCAACCCCCATACGACCCATGAACACAGGAAGGCTCCTGAGATGACTGAGGACCCGCACGAGACGAACGAGAAGGTCGTGATCTTCGACACGACGCTGCGCGACGGCGAGCAGTCGCCGGGCATCTCGCTCGACCCGGCCGAGAAGCTCGAGATCGCCGAGCAGCTCGCCCGCCTCGGCGTCGACTACATCGAGGCCGGCTTCCCCGTCGCCAGCCAGGGCGACTTCGAAGCCGTGCAGGCCATTGCCCGCTCGGTGCACGGCCCGGTCATCGCCGCCCTCTCCCGTACGCAGCTTTCGGACGTCGACCGCTGCTACGAGGCACTCGGCGACGCCGAGCGCTCCCGCATCCACGTGTTCATCTCCACGAGCCCGAGCCACATGGAGCACATGCTGAAGATGACTCCGGCGCAGGTGCTCACGGAGGTCCGTCAGGGCGTCGGCCGTGCCCGCGAGCACACCGACGACGTCGAGTTCTCGCCCCAGGACGCCACGCGGACGCCTCTTGACTTCATGCTCGAGGTCCTGTCCGCCTCGGTCGAGGCCGGGGCCACGACCCTCAACATCCCCGACACGGTCGGATACGGCATCCCGTGGGGCTTCGGCGACCTCATCGCCCACGTCCGCAAGGAGATCCCAGGCGACTACGTCCTCTCGACCCACTGCCACAACGACCTCGGCCTTGCCGTCGCCAACAGCCTCGCCGGCGTGCAGGCGGGTGCGCGCCAGGTCGAGGTGTGCGTGAACGGCCTCGGGGAGCGGGCCGGCAACGCCGCTCTCGAGGAGGTCGTGATGGCGCTGCGCATCCGCCCCGACATGTTCGACGCCACCACGACCGTCCGCACCGAGGAGCTCGCCCGCACGAGCCGCCTCGTCTCCCGTCTCACCGGCTACCAGGTGCAGTGGAACAAGGCGGTCGTCGGCAAGAACGCCTTCGCCCATGAGTCCGGCATCCACCAGCACGGCGTCCTCGCCGAGCGCTCGACCTACGAGATCATCGACGCGGCTTCCGTCGGCCAGATCGGGAGCCAGATCGTCCTCGGCAAGCACTCCGGCCGCCACGCCTTCTCCGAAACGCTCACCAAGCTTGGCATCACCGTGCGCGGCGACGCCCTCAACGCCGCCTTCAGCCGCTTCAAGGAGCTGGCAGACCGCAAGGTGCAGCTGACCGATGCCGACCTGGAGGCGATCGTGGCGGAGGAGCTGGGAACCGCCGTCGAGGCGGGATTCGCCCTGGAGGTGCTCGAGGTGCACGGCGGCACCGTCGGCGTCCCGAAGGCGCGGGTCGTGGTGTCTCGTGACGGCCGCAAGTCGGAGGCGAGCGCGGAGGGTGACGGCATGATCGATGCGGCCTGCCGTGCGATCAAGGAGGCTACGGGTATCGACGCCCGCCTCACGGGCTTCAATGTCTCCTCGGTGACCGGAGGGATCGACGCCCTCGGGGACGTTGTCGTGCAACTCGAGTCAGATGGCATAAGAGTGTCCGGTCGTGGACTCTCGACCGACGTCGTCGAAGCGGCCGCACGGGCATACCTGGCGGCGGCGAACCGAGTCGTGCGGGCACGCGCCGCGGCCGTGGCGAGCCCTCGAAGCGAGGTCGGGCCGTAAGCGCCGGCGGCTGATCGCCGCCCTCACCCCGGCCGCCGCCCTCGCCCTGGCCGCCGGCCTCCTCGCCGGCTGCAGCCGGGCGCCGGCGGCCGCCGGCCATGCGACGACCTCGCCACCGCTCGCCGAACGCAGCGGGAAGGGTGCCCTCACGACCGGGGAGATGGCGGCGATCGTGGCCGCCACGATGGCGACGAACAACCGGGCGAACGCCTCGTTAGATCTGCGGCTGCTCAGGAGCTACGAAGCCGGCTCAGCCCTCGCCATCGACGCCGCCTCCTACGCCGAGGCGGCCAAAGCTGCTCCGAATGTCTGCAGCAGCCCGCCCTTCGGCGTCCGAGTGCTGCAGGCGGCGGCCTTCGGCGGCAACGCCTACCCACGTCGCTTCGTCGTGCTCGGGAGCTCGTACGCCTTGCCGCTGCCGAAGAGCTGCACGGCCGCGACGGCGTCCTGTCCCGATGCTGACTGGCTCCTCGAGTTCGAGCAGTCACATCCGGGGGCACCTTGGAAGATCGTCCTCGAGCCCTCGGCGGGCACCGGGAGGATCGTGCAGGTGGCCGCCGTCGGGCCCGATGTCGTCCCGCTGCAGGCAGCAAGCGCCGTGGCCGCCGGGCGCCTGCCGGCCTCGATCGCCTCCGCCCTCGGCACCTACGGAGCGACCGGACGCCTCGGGGCCTTGCAAGCGAGCGACTTCACGGCCGCCTGCTGGCTTCTCCCGAACCCACGGGCGGCTTTCGAGCAGTACCTGAGGAGCGGCGTCAGCGCGCAGCAGGTGTACTCGCCGGCGCCGGATCTCGTATCGGTGCCACTTGCCGACAGTGGGGCACTCACGCTGTTCACGCTGCGTTTCGTCGTCACGCTCGTGCCGAGGGCCAGCGGAAGCTCGATCGAGTGGATCTCGGACCCCTCGGTCGAGCCGATGACGGCCCTGTTGCCCAGTGGCCAGTACTCGCGCATCGTCGAGAACGGCTTGCTCGAGCTGGCAGCCGAGACCCGGGGCGACGACGGGTTCAGGATCATCGGCGCCTACTCGGGTGTCATCTCCGTGAAGGGGACGCCCGGCTCGACCCCTGTGGGCTCTGGTGGCGGGACCCTCGTCTCCGAGGTCGTGCCCGGGTAGCGGTGACGCGGGCTCAGCCGGCCCTGAGCTGAGGGAGCCAGCTCGGCCGTCGAGTCTCGAAGGCGTCGATCTCGCCGAGGTGCTGGCACGTGACGCCGATGTCGTCCAACCCCGCGAGCAGGCGGTGGCGGGCGTCGTCGTCTAGCCGGAACGCGAACGACCAGCCGAGCGACGGCACCTCGAGACTGCGTCGCTCCACGTCGACCGTGAGCTCGAGCCCAGGGTCGGCGGAGATGGCGGCGAGGAGCTGCGCGCCCGCCTCCGGCTCCACCTCCGCCGGCACGAGACCAGAACGCGTGGAGTTGTTGCGGAAGATGTCGCCGAACCTCGGGCTCACGACGGCGCGAAACCCGTAGTCCACCAACGCCCAGACGGCGTGCTCCCGCGAGGAGCCCGTGCCGAAGTTGGGGCCGGTGACGAGGATCGAGGCGCCGGCGTACTCGGCCTGGTTGAGCACGAAACCGGGCTCGTCCCGCCACTCGGCGAACAGCCCCGCCCCGAAGCCCGAACGCTCGATGCGCTTCAGCCATTCGCTCGGGATGATCTGGTCGGTGTCGACGTCCGAGCGGTCGAGTGGGACCGCCCTGCCGGTGACGATGTGCACGGGCTCCATCAGTCGAGCTCGTCCGGGGTGGCGAAGCGTCCCAGCACGGCGGTGGCGGCCGCCACGGCCGGGGAGACGAGGTGAGTGCGGCCGCCGCGTCCCTGGCGCCCCTCGAAGTTGCGGTTCGAGGTGGAGGCGCATCGCTCCCCGGCGGAGAGCTGGTCAGGGTTCATCCCGAGGCACATCGAGCAGCCAGATTCGCGCCACTCGAAGCCTGCCGACTCGAAGACCCTGTCGAGGCCCTCGGCTTCGGCGGCCGCTTTCACGTGGCGGGAGCCAGGCACGACGAGCCCTCGCAGCCCGTCTTTGACTCTGCGGCCGTCGAGGACCGCAGCCGCCGCCCGCAGATCCTCGATACGGGAATTCGTGCAGGATCCGATGAAGACCGTGTCGACCTCAATGTCGCGGATGGCGGTGCCCGCTTTGAGGCCCATGTAGGCCAGTGCCCGCTGGGCGGCTTCGCGCTCGGCGGCGGTGGAGAGATCCTCGGGGTGGGGCACGGCACCGCCGATCGGGACGACCTGGGCGGGGTTCGTGCCCCAGGAGACGAACGGGCGAAGGGCGGAGCCGTCGAGACGCACCTCGGTGTCGAAGCCGGCTCCGTCATCGGTGCGAAGGGAGCGCCAGGCCTCGAGCGCCCGCTCCCAGTCCCGGCCCTTCGGTGCGTGCGGGCGCCCTTCCAGATAGGCGAAGGTGGTCTCGTCCGGCGCCACCATGCCGGCGCGGGCACCGGCTTCGATCGACATGTTGCAGACGGTCATGCGTCCCTCCATCGAGAGGGTCGTGATGGCCGAGCCGCGATACTCGACGACGTGGCCGGCCCCGCCGGTCGTGCCGAGGCGGCCGACGATGGCGAGCACGACGTCCTTGGCGGTGACGCCTGGCGGCAATGTGCCATCGACGGTGACCGACATCGTCTTCGGGCGTTTCTGCGGCAACGTCTGGGTGGCGAGGACGTGTTCGACCTCGGAGGTCCCGATGCCGAAGGCGAGGGCGCCGAAAGCGCCGTGGGTGGACGTGTGGCTGTCACCGCAGACGATGGTCATTCCAGGTTGGGTGAGCCCTTGCTCCGGGCCGATGACGTGAACGATGCCCTGGTTGGCGTGCCCCATGGGCCAGCAGGTGATTCCGAACTGGTGGCAGTTCTCCTCGAGCGCCTCGAGCTGGCGCCGGGAGACCGGGTCGGCGACGCGCCCGTCGGACGGGAGGAGGGTGGGAACGTTGTGGTCGGCCGTTGCCACGGTGAGGTCGGGCCGCCGCACCCCGCGCCCGGCGAGCCGGAGCCCGTCGAAGGCCTGGGGCGAGGTCACCTCGTGGATGAGGTGGAGGTCGATGTAGAGAAGGTCCGGCTCGTTGGCCTCGCCACGCCTGACGACGTGGCGGTCCCAGACCTTCTCGGCCAGCGTCGGCATCAGCCTCCGATGGAGACGATCTCGGCGGAGAGGAGGCCGCTCGGAGCTTCGTACTCGACCCGCTCACCGGGCTTGCGTCCGATGAGGGCCTTGCCGAGCGGCGATCCCGGCGAGATCACGGCCACGCCCTCGCGCCGTTCCTCGATAGAGCCCACGAGGTAGCGCTCCGTGTCCTCGTCGTCCTCGTAGCGGATCTCGACGACGACGCCGGGGCTGACGACGCCCTGCTCGCCGACGGCCTCGTCGACGATGACGGCGTCCCCCAGCATCGCCTGCAGCTGGCGGATGCGCGACTCCATCTTTCCTTGGGAGTCCTTGGCGGCGTGGTAGTCGCCGTTCTCGGAGAGGTCGCCGAGCAGGCGCGCCGCCTCGATCTGGCGGGCGATCTCCACGCGGCCGCGAGTCGTGAGGTCTTCGAGCTCGGCGACGAGGCGCGCGTGGGTCTCGGCGGTCAGTTGCGTCTCGTTCATCGTTCTCAAGGCTAGTTGGTCACGGCGACCGAGCAGTCTCGAGCAACGCCGGCGAGCGGCGCCCACCATGGGCGTGCGGGCCTCTCCTGCAGGTCCCGGGGCCTCTCGGAGGCCCGGCGACGCCACGAGAGAAAGGACGGCGGTTACCCTCCGGTTATGGAGGGGCGTGGGTCTCGCGCATCCACTGCCGACTCCCGAGGATACGGGTGCTGAGTGATCGAGGCTGGAAGATCAGTGTGGGGGTGATTGCTCTCGCTTTGGCGGCTTCGGGCCTCGCCGGGGCTTTTCAGTACGGCTGGACTTTCTGGCTCTACCGCGGCTTTCCCCCGCCATCGGTCTCGGTAAAGCTGCAGCATGGCACCCTGCTGGAGTTCCCGCTGGTCAGCGCGGCTCTCGGCGGGCGGAGCGAACCTGTCTACGTCTTCCTTCCGCCCGGCTACGCAGAAAACCCGAAGGAGCGCTACCCGGCGCTCTACCTCCTGCACGGTACCCCAGGGCGGCCACTCAACTTCATCCAGGTCGGTGACCTCGGAGTGCTCGAGGACACCCTCGTCGCCGAGCACAGGATCCACCCTATGGTGCTCGTGATGCCGGAGGGAGCATTCGGTCTCTTCGGTGACACGGAGTGGGCCAACAGCGTGCGCCCGGGCAATGACTGGGAGAGCTGGGTAACAGAGGACGTCGTGACTGCGGTTGACGGTCGCTTCCGAGTAGCCACGAGCGCGGATGCCCGCGGCATCGCCGGCCTGTCAGAAGGAGGGTACGGTGCTCTCAATATCGGTATCCATCACCTGGATGAATTTCACCTCATCGAGAGCTGGTCCGGCTATATGGGGGCGGACAATATCAAGGCCATATTCGGGGGAGAACCAAGCTTACTCCGATATAACAGCCCGGCCATAACAGTTAAAGCCGTCGCTCCTGTCATGAGGAAGGACGGCGACTTCATCTGGTTCTACTGCGGGAGCAGAGACGGCAGCATTCTTGGCCAGAATTACAGGTTCGCGTCTGAGCTCGCCATGCTGGGCG
>DASPSK010000520.1:0-2183 GCA_035623975.1 Acidimicrobiales bacterium
GGGCGGCGCTGGCCGAGTGGGAGGAAGCCAAGGCCCAGGCAAAGGCGACGGGTCAGAACATGGCGACGGTGCTGGCCAAGCTCACTCAGCAGCGCAGCCATCGCCGGGCGTCCGGCCTTGGCGAGGCCGGCCAGCACGACATCGACTGACGGTCAACCCGCTGACCTCGGCCGGTGGCGGGCGGCCCGAGTGGCCCGTCCGGTCACTGCCTCCCAGAGGCGAGTTGCGCGGCGTCGTGACCAGCTCGTCGGCCGTCCTCGGGCCGGAGCAGGAATTCGGCGGAAAGAGCTCGGAGGTATGCCATGGTCGTTGCGTCGAGTGGTGACGCGGAGTGGCGGGCGAGCCCCAAATGCCCCCAAGTCTGAGGACCTCGCGTGATCGGGACGAAGTGACACGCACGGAAGCTCTCGCTCGAGAGTCGGCGGACCGTGGAGCGAAATCGCTCCTTGACAGCCCGTACGTCCGCGAACTGCACGACTTCGCCGGTGAGCACGCTCTGGGCGCTCGCGAACGACGGGTCGAGCGGCACACCGTCTGCGACTGACTCGAGCCACGCGTCGGAGAGTCGTCGCGCTGTGACCAGGCGCATGCGGGTCCCCTCGTTGCGGAAGAGTGCCATGCCGTCCGCGATGCCGGCTCGGTCGAGCGCGTCGGCGAGCACCTCGGCGGCATCGGAGGTGCTGTGGGCAGTTGCCAGTTGCTGGGCGAACCATGCCAACGAGTCGAAAAGGGGTGTCAGGTCGAGTCTTGCGTCATGGTCGACCAGTGAGTCTGCGACTTCGGCGACATTTGCGATGAAGCGGTACCCGCTTCCCCGGACGGAGGCGATGAACGCCGGGTTGCGGGGATCGTCCCCGAGTTTGTGTCGCAAACGGTTGACCACGATGCACAAGGCGTTGCGGCTGTCGGCGGGCGGTTGCTGCCAGACGCGATCGATGATGGCGCCGGTCGACGTCGTGACAGCCGAGCGGGTCATGAGGAAGGTCAGCAGGCGGTACTCGGTCGGCGAGAGTGAGATCGGATTGCCGCACCTGCTGCACTGCTGCGTCCACAAGTCGACCACGAGGTCGTTCGCTCGCAGGTAACGGACGCCAGGGACACGGCGCGCATCGGCGTTCCGGATGGCGCCGGACAGGCGGGCCAGCAGCGTCTCGCAGGGCTCCGTGCTGGGCACCACCAGGTCGACGCCGGCGTCGATCAGCGAGACCACTTCCTCGGGCTCGTCGGTCATGACGGCAACGGGCGCGCCCGTACGGTCCCGGATCGCCTCGAGCGCTTGCCACCGGAACGTGCGGTTGCCGGCGATGAACACCAGCGCGACCGGGCGGATCGACGCCAGCCAGCGGGCGCGGCCGGCGTCGTCCGCGGTGATCCAGGTCCAACCGGCAGCGGCCATCGATCGGTCGAGCCCGGTGCTCTCCCACCAGGTCTTGGCGCCCACGCGGAGCACCGGACCGTCGGGAGTGAACGCGGGCACGCCCGACTCGGCGCGTTGCGTCCGGAAGTCCGACCTCTCCACGGTGCTCATCGCGGCCCCGCTCCGCACTTGGATCGCATCTCGGACGCGTCCCCCCTGGTCACTCTCCCCGTCCACGCTCGCAAGCCCGCTGGTTGCGTTGCCCTCGGTCGTGCTGAGGCTACTACGGCTCGCGGGCGGGACCGCGGGCTTCTCGAGTGACACCGAGGCCGGCTCCCGAGGCCTCGAGTGCGTTCGGGGGGAACGGGCGGGCCGGGGGAAGACCGCAGGCCCAATGCGCTCGAGACGGCCCGTCAATCGACATCATCCGGAAAGATTGGCCGGGGTACCGTTCGACGGGATGGGACCCACCTCGCAGCCCAGCCCGCCCCGGCCGCAGGAGACGACGACCGGGGCTGACGCAGCCACGGCACCCCCGCTGGAAGGCGTGCGGGTGATCGAGCTCGGACAACTGCTCGCCGGCCCCTTCTCCGGTCAGCTTCTCGGCGATCTCGGGGCCGACGTCATCAAGGTCGAACAGCCCGGTGCTGGTGACCCGATGCGTGACTGGGGCCGGGACAAGCCCTACGGCAAATCGGTGTGGTGGCCGATCTGCTCACGGAACAAGCGCTGCGTGCAGCTCAACCTCCGCTCGGAACCAGGACAGGCTACCTTGCTCAAGCTGGTGGAGACGGCCGACATCATCACCGAGAACTTCCGACCTGGG
>DASPSK010000025.1:0-14168 GCA_035623975.1 Acidimicrobiales bacterium
GCATGATCCGCACGAGGCCGGTGGGAGCGAGCAGCAATGGCATGGAGACGGCCGATCCCAGCACCGTGGTGGCGAGGTCGGGCTTGCGCACGTCGATCCCCATGCGGGGCCGGAAGACGACGTCGTCGAAGGCGGTGACGTTGGCGTGCATCGTGATCTCGTCGTCGGCTGCGCCGTCGATGTAGTCGAAGACGACTCCCGGCAGCGTGCGCTTGGCGACGCGGCGCGCGTCGCTCACGTTGGCGATACGTTCGAGCTTCATTGTCCTGCTCCTCGTCTGACGCCCTTCGCGGCGGCGCCCTCGCCGCCCGCCCCCATGGTTTAGCCAGCCGGCGGCGTCTTGGCGAGCCGGCAGCCTTGCGGGCCGAACCCCGCCGGGCTCAGCTACGGGCCGCCAGGACAGCCACCCCGTCACCTTTCAGGTCCGAGAGGGCGATCTTGCGGCCGACCATGGCCATGAGGACGGAGATGCCCGGACCCGCCACCTCGGGCCCGGAGCCGTACGACCAGTCGGCGTCGGTCATGCGCAAGGTCACGCCCCTGATACGCCGCTTGACCTTCAAGGGGAAGCTGTTTCGCTTGTAGAAGTCCGCCGCGGCGACGAGGTGCTCGGCCGGGTGATCTCCGAACCCCTGGCTCTGAGCTCGGAAGATGTCCTCGCCGTGGACGAGCACTTCGCCGAGCACGGTCGTCTTCGGCCCGGGGGGCTTGGCGCGGGAGGAGAGCGTCGCCTCGAAGCCGCGCAGGATCTCCGCCGGCGATTTGCCGCTTGCATACGTGCGGATGCCCTCGCCCTGGAAGCTGTCGAAGCTGAAGCGGTTCCTCGCCATCCCGCGCACGAACCTTCCCGCCGACATGGAGCCGATGGCGATGAGGTGGCCGACGACGTCGCGGACGAGCCAGCCTTCGCACAGAGTGGGCTGCCCCCAGGCATCCTCCGGCATCTCTGCCAGCCTGGCGGCGATCTGTCGCCGTTCGCCGTCGGTCATCTCCCAGACGTCCATCGTCCCCCTTCTCTGGCCGGCGCCGTCGATGAACGGGGCACGCGCCGGGGCGAGTTTAGATGGCGCCTTTCTCGCCGAGGCGGGGACCGGCGAGGGGGCCCGCCGCCGCCAGGGCTTCCTCGATGCAGTCCACGAGGGCGCGGGCCGACTCGGCCGTGAGCTCCACGGCCACTCGGGCGCCGGGACCCTCGGCCTCGTTGAGGAAGTCGATGTTGAGGGTGTGCTCCGCCGGCGAGTGGTAGGGATGGTCGAAATAGACCAGGGCGCTACCGAGGCGGAACCACCCGTTGGCGCCCTTGCTGCTGCCTTCTAGGGGAGTCGTCGACGTGAGGTAGGAGCACATGGCTGCTCAGCTCGCGAGGTGCTGGCCGAAGAAGGCGAAGATGCGCGCCCACCCGTCCGCCGCCGCCCCGGGCCGGTAGGAGTCCCTCGCCGTGTTGAAGAAGGCGTGGCCGGCTCCCTCGTAGCGATGGAACTCGTAGTCCTTGCCGAGCCGCTTCAGCTCTGCCTCGAGCTCGTCGACCTGCGCGGGCGTGGGGGCCTGGTCGTCCAGCCCGAACAGACCGAGGAGGGGGCAGCGGAGGTTCGGGGCAAGGTGGAGGAGGGGCTGCATCTTCATCTTCATCCCCTCCGGGGGGGTGCCGACCACGAAGGCCCCGTAGCAGTCGACGGCGGCGTCGACGTCGAGGGAGCAGGCGACGAGAAAGGCCTGCCTTCCTCCCGAGCAGTAACCGATGACGCCAACCTTGCCGTTGGAGTCCGGCTGGCCGCGGAGGTAGGCGACGGCTCCTGCGACGTCGCCGACGAGACGGTCGTCCGGCACCCCGCCGGCCGCCCTGGCGGCGGCGGCGGCGTCGTCCGGCGAGGCGCCGGGGGCATCGCGGTGGTGCAGGTTCGGCACGATGGCGAGGTAGCCGTGGGCGGCGAAGCGGTTGGTGATCTCGGTGGTGGCCTCGTCCCAGCCGGGCATGTGGTGGATCACGACGACCGCTCCGAAGGGGCCGTCGCCGTGCGGCCGGGCGAAGTAGGCGTTGATCTCGTCGCCGCCGTGGCCGGCGATGGTGATCTCGTCAGCGGTCAGACCGGAATACATGGCTTCCTCCTCGGTGCGTGGTCGTGCCCGCTGAGAAACTAACCAGATGTCCCGCTTCAGGTACGGTCAAGGGATGAGCCGGACGATCGACGAGGTCGTCTCCCTGCTGTGGCCGGACCTGCCCGTTGAGGCCGAGCCCCTCGCAGGCGGGATCACGAACACCAACTACCGGGTCGAGGTGGGGGGCGAGCGCTTCGTCGTTCGCCTCATCGGCGCGCGCACCGAGCTGCTCGGCATCGACCGCACGAGCGAGATGGAGGCGTGCCGTCTCGCCGCCGACCTCGGGATCGGCCCGGAGCTCGTGAGCGCCGACCTCGGCGAGGGGGTCGTGGTGACGCGCTTCATCGAGGGTCGGATCATCGCCCCCGAAGAGGTCGGGGCCGAACCGGTCGTGGCCGAGCTCGCGACCGCCCTCGGTCGCGTGCACGCCGCCGGCAAGGTGGCCTCCTCCTTCGATACCTTCCGCCTCGTCCCCGCCTACCGGGCTCTGGCCGGACAGCATGGCGTGGCCCCCGCTTTCGACTACGAGACGATGGCGGGCACGCTCGAGCGCCTGGCGGCCGCACGGCCATGGCAACCGTCGTCGCTGTGTCACAACGACCTGCTCAACTCGAACCTCCTCCACGATGGCGCAGTCCGCATCGTCGATTGGGAGTATGCGGGCATGGGGGACCGTTTCTTCGATCTCGGCAACCTCGCCGTCAACCACCGCTTTGGCGAGGCACAGGAAGAGGCGTTGCTGCGGCACTACTTCGGGCGGGTCGATGAGGCTCACCTGGCGGCCCTGCGACTCTTCGAGCTCGCCTCCGAAGCCCGCGAAGCCATGTGGGGAGTCGTGCAGATGGCGATCTCGACGCTCGAGGTCGACTTCGAGGCGTACGCCGGGGAGCACGCGGCGGGTTTCTTTGCCCTCCTGGAGACGATCGAGCTGGAGGAGTCGCTGCGGCTCGCCGCCCTGGTGCCCTGACCGAACTCAGGCCCGCACGCGGGCGTTCGTCGGGTCGTAGAGGGGCTCGGGGGCGACCTCGCCGCCCACCCATTGCCCGAAGAGGTTGACCTCGAGGCGTTGGCCGCTTGTGGCGTGCGTCGAGGGGAGGTAGGCATAGGCGATCGACCGCCCGACGCTGTAGCCGTAGCCACCGCTCGTCACCCGCCCGGCGAGGTAGCCGTCCACCCGTACGGGCTCTTCCCCGAGGACGAGGGAGAGGGGATCGTCGAGCACGAGGCAGCTGAGGATCCGCTCGGGCGACTCCGCCTTCTCGAGGGCCTCTCGGCCGATGAACTCGCCCTTGCTCATGGCGACGGCGAAACCGAGTCCGGCTTCGAAGGGCGTGTCCGTCGAGGTGATGTCCGAACCCCAGACGCGGTAGCCCTTCTCCAGCCGGAGCGACTCGATGGTGCGGTAGCCCGCGGTGACGAGGCCGTGCGGCTGCCCCGCCTGCCAGAGGTCGTCCCAGAGGCGGGCGCCGTACTCCATCGGGCAGTAGAGCTCCCACCCGAGCTCGCCCACGAAGGTGACCCTGGCGGCCAGGCAGGGGACTGGCCCGACGTTCAGCTCGGCGGCAGTCATGTAGGGAAAGGCCGCCGCGGACACGTCCGCCTCCGTCAGCGGGGCGAGGATGTCGCGTGCGCGGGGCCCCCACAGGCACAGGCAGGCGTAGCGCGAGGTGACGTCCTCTACGCGGACCGAGCCGTCGGCGGGGAGGTGGCCCTCGATCCAGGCGCGGTCGTGGCGTCCGGACGCCGTCCCGGTGATGATGCGGAAGCGGTCCTCGGACAGTCGCGTCACCGTGAGGTCGCTCTCGATGCCACCGCGTTCGTTCAGCAGCTGCGTGTAGACGACCCGCCCCGGCGGGCGGTCGAGGCGGTTGGCGCAGATGAACTCGAGGGCGGCCAAGGCCCCCGGGCCGGAGACCTCCAGCTTGGCGAAGGACGTCTGGTCGAAGAGGGCGGCCCGCTGCCGGCAGGCCTCGTGCTCGGCGCCGATGGCCGCCGACCATTCCTTGCCCGCCCAACCACGCGGGCGGAGGCTCTCGTCGCCGGCGCTCTCGTTGCAGGCGAGCCAGTTCGCCCGCTCCCAGCCGGACTTCTCCCCGAAGACGGCCTGAAGCGCCGCGAGCCGCTCGTACATGGGCGAGCGCCGTAGCGGGCGACCGGCCAGGCGCTCCTGCCCGGGGTACTTCACGTCGTAGTAGGTGGCGTACACCTCGGTCGTGCGCTCGAGGGTGTAGGAGCGGTTGCGGTACTGGTCCCCGAAACGGCGGGAGTCCATGTGCCAGGCGTCGAGGCCGGGTTGGCCGCCGACGATCCACTCGGCCACGAGACGCCCCATCCCGCCCGCGCCGGCGATGCCGTGGGCGCAGAAGCCGGCAGCCACCCAGAGACCGGCGACGGCGGACTCGCCGAGGATGAATTCGCCGTCGGGCGTGAAGGCCTCCGGCCCGTTGACGAGCTTGACGATCTCGGCTTCGGCCAGCAGGGGGACACGCCGAGTGGCGTTCTCGAAGAGGGGGGCGAAGCGCTCCCAGTCCTCTTCCAACAACTTGTTGTTGAAGTTCGCCGGTATGCCGCCGAGTCCCCAGGGAGCCGGGTTGCGCTCGTAGCCGCCCGCCACGAGGCCCCCGCTCTCGCCCCGGAAGTAGACGAGCAGCGAGGGGTCGCGAAGCGTGGGCATGTCCGTTGCCAGCCCGCTCGGCCGTGTGATGGCGTACTGGTGGGCCATGGCCACGAGGGGGACGTGGATGCCGGCCATGGCGCCGATCTCGTGGGCATAGATGCCGCCGGCGTTGACGACGACGTCGGCGAGGATCGTCGACCTCTCGCCGTCGTGCTCGACCTCGACGCCGGTGACGTGGCCGCCCGAGACGTCGATGCCGACCACTCTCGTTTCGGTGCGTATGTCGGCGCCCCGGAGGCGAGCCCCCTTGGCGAGGGCCAGCGTCAGCTGACTCGGGTCGAGGTAGCCGTCGGTGGGCAGCAAGGCGGCCCCGATGACACCTGTGGGGTCGAGGGGCGGGAACCTCTCGGCGGCGGCGGCGGGCGAGATGAGCTCGAGGGGGAGGCCGAAGGTCTCCGCCCAGGCCGCCTGGCGGCGGAGCTCTTCCATGCGCTCGGGTGACGAGGCCAAGCGGAGCGAGCCGACCTCATGCCAGCCGGTCTCGAGCTCCACCTCGTCGGCGAGCTCGCGGTAGAGCTCGACCGAGTTCATCATCATCTGTGTGAGGGGCTGGGAGCTGCGCAGCTGCCCGACGAGCCCCGCCGAGTGGAACGTCGAGCCGCTCGTGAGCTGCGCCCGCTCGAGGAGGACGACGTCACCCCAGCCGAGTCGCGTCAGCCAGTAGGCGATGGAACAGCCGCCGACTCCGCCGCCGATGACGACCGCCCTCGCCCGCTCCGCCATACCGCCGCGCCCTCCCGCTATGAAGCCGGCCGCGAGATGCGCTTCGGCCGCGCCACGCTGGGTAGATTGCCTGTGCACCGCCAGGCGCCCCTCCGGGCTCCGAGACCGTGTCGAGAGGGGGTCCGATGACGAAAGCGACAAGCGCGGCCATGGCCTCTCGAGGCGGCGGGCCGCTCTATGCCCAGATCGCCGCCGCCATCGCCAGCGGGATCGCCGACGGCAGGTACGAGCCGGGCTACCGTTTCCCGCCCGAGCCGGAGCTGGCGGCCAGCCTCGGGGTCAGCCGGCTGACGTTGCGCCAGGCCCTCACCGTGCTGGAGGGCCGCGGCCTCATCGACCGTGTCGTGGGCCGCCACGGGGGCACCTTCGTGCGCAAGTGGACGGTGGACCGGGACCTCACGACGTTTGCGGGTTTCTCCGAGCAGCTGCGCCGCCAAGGGCGCGTGGCCGGCGCCGAGGTCCTGAGCGCGCGCGAAATCGGAGCTTCGGCCCCGGTGGCCGCAGGGCTCGACATCGCCGAGGAAAGCCCGGTCTACGAGGTGCAGCGCCTTCGCCTCGCGAGCGGCACCCCCGTGCTGCTCGAGTGCTCCTCCTTCCCGGCCGAGGCATTCCCCGGGTTGCTCGACGAGCCCCTCGACCAGTCGCTCTACGGCTTGCTGGGCGAGCGCTACGGAAGGCGTCCGACTCATGCCCGCGAGGTGCTCGAGCCGGTGCCCGCCGACCGGCGCGCCGCCAGGCTGCTGCGCGTCAGTGCGGGCACGCCCGTGCTCCTCGTGGAGCGGACGGCCTTCGACAGCGACGGCACACCGGTCGAGTACGCCAAGGACCTGTTCCTCGGGGATCGGACTCGCGTCGTCGTGTGGAGCTTCGACGTCCCGGCGCACTAACCGAGCCCGGACTCCGAGGAGACGACGGGCGGTCCGCTCTCCGACGGGATCGTGATCGGCGGGAGATCCTTGCGCCGCTGCACGAGCCCGTAATAGAGGATTCCGAGGATGAGGACCACGCCGAGCACCGTGTAGAGGATCGGGATCTTGTTGAGGAAGTGGAGGCCGAGGCTGAGTGCCCCCGCCGTCTGGTTCGGCGTCGGGTTGCTGGCTGCCCGCGGCCAGGCGAAGTTGATGATCATCGCCACGCCGTAGAGGATCCCGAGGATGTTCACCGGCAGGCCCCACCGCCCGAGCGAGAAGGGCGCCTTCACCCGCGGCCAACCCTTCAGGCGGGCGCCGACGGAGGCGAAGTTTCCGAGGAAGTAGCTCAGGTAGATCATCCCGGTGGCGGCGATGGCGACGTAGCCGGCACCGGCGTACTTGATCATGGGCACGGCGGAGAGGACGCCGACGACGACACAGGCGACGACGGGCGTGTGCAGCGAGTGGTTGACGCGGGCGATCGACTTCGAGAAGGGGAGGTTGTTGTCCCGCGCCATGCCGAAGCACAGACGAATGGTGGCCGTCATGATGCACATGCAGCACACGAGGATGGCCGCCGACACGATGAGGAGGTAGATCGAGGCGAGCCACTTGGGGAAGTTGGCCTCGATGATGTTGGCAGGCGAGAAACCCTGGCTGATCGCCGTGTGCAGGTTCGGGATGCCGACGAGGAGGGCGATGAGGAAGATGCCTCCGATCACGAAGGCGCCCGCCACCGAGGTGAGGACGGCGCGGGGGGCCATGCGCCGTGGGTCGTTCGTCTCCTCCGCCAGCGTGGAGGCGGTGTCGAAGCCGTAGATGACGAAGAGGCTCATGAACATGGCGGCGAAGAAGGAGCCGAAGGTCACCGGCAGCCCGCCGCTGTTGGTCACGATGGAGATGCTCTGGTGGTGGTGGAAGATGAGGAGGATGAGGGCGAAGACGACCATGCCGAGGATCTCGAAGAGGACGCCCGTGTTGTTGATGAGGGCGACCAGCTTCACGCTGAAGATGTTGAGCACGAGCACGATGACGAGGAGGATGAGGGCGATCCAGCGCTGGTCCGTGAGGCTGGCGGCATTGATGTTCCAGCCGAGCTCGTTCATGGCGGGCATGAAGGCGAGAGGGAAGGTGACGAGGACGGCCGTCGTCGTGAGGATGCCGGCGACGAGGTAGATCCAGCCGGTGAACCAGGCATACGGGCGGCTGGCGAGGTACTTCGTCCATTGGAAGACCGAGCCGGCGATAGGGAAGTGGCTCGAGATCTCGGCGAAGTTGAGGGCGATGATGAACTGGCCCGCCGCCACGATGGGCCACGACCAGATGAAGACGCCCCCGATGGTGACGAGCCCGAGGGCGAAGAGGGTGAAGATACCCGTCGAGGGCGAGATGTAGCTGAAGGCCGCCGCGAAGGAGCTGAAGAAACCCAGCGATCGGTGCAGCTCCTGCTTGTAGCCGAACGACGCCAGATCATGCTCGTCGCTCTGGCGCCCGGTCGCCCCGGCGCCCGCCGGCCCCATCGTCTGCGACATGGTCCCCCCATTCCGATGCGCGGTTTCTTCGCTGGCGCGACGGTACTACCGAGGCCTTTAACTGTCCATACATTTAGCCATCGAGCGGCTCACGCGGGGTCGCCCGCCCGCGCCGCCGGGCGCCTACTCGGCGGGTCGCCCGCCCGCCCGCCGGCCGGTCACTCGGCGGGTTGCTCGCCCGCCCGCCGGCCGGTCAGGAGTAGACGAGCACCCCGCGGATGTTCCTGCCTGCGCGCATGTCCTCGTAACCCTGGTTGATGTCCCCGAGCTTGTAGGTGTTCGTGACCAGGCCGTCGAGGTCGAGCTGCCCCTGGCGGTAGAGCTCGAGCAGCTTGGGGATGTCGTAGCGGATGTTGGCCGAGCCGAAGATCGTGCCGACCACCTGCTTCTCCTGCAGCGTGAGGTCGCACAGGTTCATCGTCACGTCCATCTCGGCCATCGGGTGGATGTTCGTCACGACGACGCGGCCGCGCTTGGCGCAGAGCATCATGATCGAGGCCATGAGGGCGCCTCTGCCCACCCCCATGGCGCAGACGATCCGGTCGCACATGCGCCCCCAGGTGATCTCCTGGATCTGGCCGAAGGCCTCGTCGATGCTGGCCGCCGTGTGCGTCGCCCCGAAGCGAAGCGCCTGCTCGCGTTTGAAGGCGACGGGGTCGATGGCGAAGATCCGCTCCACCCCCGCCAGGCGGAAGCCCTGGATGGCGGAGGCGCCGATCCCGCCGACGCCGATGACGGCGACGTTCTGGCCCGGTCGCGCCTCGGCGGCGTAGACGGCCGAGCCCCAGCCGGTCGTGACACCGCAGCCGACGAGGCAGGCGCGGTCGGCAGGGATGTCGTCGGGGATCTTCACGACGGAGGCGATGTTGACGACGGTGTGGCGGGCGAAGGTCCCGAGGCAGACCATGGTGTTGAGGTCCTGCCCGCGGGCGTGATGCCGGGACGTGCCGTCGAGCTGTCGCCCGAACATCAAGATGGCGCCGGTATCACAGACGTTGGAGTGCCCGGTGGCACACGACGGGCATTGCCCGCAGGCCGGGATGAAGCCGAAGACGACATGGTCGCCCGGCTTCACGGCCGCCACGCCGGGGCCGACCTCCTCGACGACGCCGGCACCCTCGTGCCCGCCGATGACCGGGACGGGGGCGGGGAAGTCCCCCGTGACGAGGTGCTCGTCCGAATGGCAGAGGCCGGAGGCCTCGAGGCGCACGAGCACCTCGCCCTCCTGCGGAGGGTCGAGCTCGATCGGCTCGACGGTCCAGCTGCCGCCCGGCTCCCACAGGATGGCTGCCTCGGATTCCATCGGCTCTCTCCTTCTCGCCACTGTCCTTGCTCGCTTTGTAGCCGACCACGCGGCCGGGTGCACGCCGAGGTCGCTTACTCGTCCTCGTCGTAGGTCCAGCGGCGCGAGCTCCGTTTTGCTTGCTGCTGGAGCCTCGTCTCCCTCCGCCGCGCCAGGGCGCGGCGGCTCGGCCGGGTCGGGCGCCGCTCGGGCGGGATCTCGAGGGCGTCGGCGATCCGGTCCCCGAGGCGCTCAGCGGCGAGGCGGCGGTTGCGCCACTGGGAGCGCTCGTCGGAGGCGACGACGCGCACGACCTCACCGAGCCGGTCGATGACGAGCTGCCGCTGCCGGTCGTCGAGCACGTTGGAGGCACCGACGTCGAAGAGCACCTCGGCGCGGGTGTTCGAGGTGTTGACGTGCTGGCCGCCCGGGCCACCGCTCGCCGAGTAGCGCCAGCGCAGCTCGGACTCGGGGATGAGCGGTCCCCCCGGGACCTGCACGCCGTTCGCCCGGCGGCGTGCCTTGTCGGCTGCTGCCGGCCTGGGTTGTCCCCGCTCTGCCATCTCGTCGGCCTCCGGCCCGCTTCCGTCGGCCGTCGAGGCCCGCTCCGGCCTAGCCGGGCAGGACGGCCTCGATGGCGCTCGTGAGCTCCTCGGACTCCGGCTCGGTGAGGGGCCGGAACCGGCGCACCTCCCCGCCGGGGGCGATGAGGAACTTCTCGAAGTTCCACTGGATGTTGCCGGCGGCGCCGTCGGCGTCCGCCACGGCCGTCAGCTCGTCATAGAGGGGGTGGCGACCCTCGCCGTTGACTTCGATCTTCTCGGTCATCGGGAAGGTCACGCCGTAGGTCGTCGAGCAGAACGTCTTGATCTCCTCCGCCGAGCCCGGCTCCTGCTCACCGAACTGGTTGCAGGGCACACCGAGAACGGTGAAACCGCGCCGGGCGTACCGCTCCTGCAGATGCTCGAGCCCCTCGTACTGGGGCGTGAGACCGCAACGGGAAGCCACGTTGACGACGAGGATGGCCTTGTCGTCGAAGGCGTGCAGGTCGAGGGGTTCGCCGTCGAGGGTGTTGATGGGGTGGTCGTAGAGCGCCATGGCACTACCCTACGGCCGCCGGCGGCGCCGCCCTGGCGGCCGCCGAGCCGTCGGTTCTGTCGCCTTAGGAAGCGGCCCCGAGCCGGTGCCTCACGACCTTGCCGAGGGCATTTCGCGGAAGGGCCTCGACCAGGTGGACGAGCCTCGGCCTCTTGTAGGGCGCCAGACGCTGGGAGGCGAAGGCTGTGAGGTCCGTGAGGAAGCCGGCCGTGGGGCGGCGTGCGGATCCGCCGACGAGCGCCGCGCCCAGCTGGCAGGCAGGGTGCCGCCGGCGGGATCGCCGGTCATCGGTTGGGACGTGCGCGTCGGACGGCGCCTACAGGCGCGACCAGGCCTCCTCGAGGACTTTGTGGAGGATGCCCTCGATCTCGTCGAAGTGCTCCTGCTCGCAGATGAGCGGAGGCGACAGCTGGATGACGGGATCTCCGCGATCGTCGGCGCGGCAGATGAGCCCGGCGTCGAAGAGGGCGGGCGAGAGGAAACCCCGCAGCAAGAGCTCGGCTTCGGCGTGCGAGAACGTCTCCTTCGTGCTCTTGTCCCGCACGAGCTCGATCCCGTAGAAGTAGCCGGCGCCGCGGATGTCACCGACGATGGGCAGGTCGCGCAGGCGCTCGAGGGAGGCGCGGAAGTCCGACTCGTGCTTGCGCACGTGGGCGATGATTCCTTCCCGCTCGAAGGCGTCCAGGTTGGCGAGGGCGACGGCGGCCGAAACGGGGTGGCCCCCGAAGGTGATGCCGTGGGCGAAGCTGGCCCCGTGCTCGAGGAACGGCTCCATGATGTGGTCGCGGGCGATCATGGCACCGATGGGTGAGTAGCCGCTCGTCATCCCCTTCGCACAGGTGATGATGTCGGGGAGGAGGCCGTAGCGGTCGCAGGCGAACATGTCGCCGATCCGGCCGAAGGCGCAGATGACCTCGTCCGACACCAAGAGCACGCCGTAGCGATCACAGATCTCACGAACCTGCTGCAGGTAGCCCTCCGGTGGGGGGAAGCAGCCGCCCGAGTTCTGCACGGGCTCCACGAAGACGGCGGCGACCGTCTCCGGCCCCTCGAATTCGATGATCTGCTCGATCGAGTCGGCGCAGCGCAACGTGCACCGGTCGAGGTGGGAGCAGTCGAGGCAGCGGTAGCGGTTCGTGTTCATGGCCTTGCGGGCGCCGGGCACGAGGGGCTCGAAGGGTATGCGGGCCGAGGGGATGCCGGTGATGGAGAGGGCGCCGAGAGAAGTCCCGTGGTAGGCGATGTTGCGGCTGATGACCTTGTAACGACTGGGCTGACCGATCGCCTTGAAGTACTGGCGGGAGAGCTTCCAGGCTGCCTCCACCGCCTCGCTGCCGCTCGTGGTGAAAAAGACGCGGTTGAGATCGCCCGGGGCGTAGCCGGCGAGGCGGTCGGCGAGCTCGATGCCGGCCGGGTGGGCATAGGACCACAACGGGAAGTAGGCAAGCTTCTCGGCCTGGTTACGGGCGGCCTCGGCGAGGTCGTGACGCCCGTGCCCGAGCTGCACGACGAAGAGCCCGGCGAGCCCGTCGAGGTAGCGCTTGCCGTGGTTGTCGTACACGTAGGGCCCTTCACCCCGCTCGATGACCGGGATGGGGTGCTCTTCGTTGTAGGCGCCCATGCGCGTGAAGTGCAACCACAGATGGTCGCGGGCCGTGGCCTGCTGCAGCTCGTGCTCGGAGCCTGCGTAGTCGTGTTCGCTCATCTCTTCTCTCGTCTCGTCACTTGCTCGTCTCCTCCGGCGCTTTCGTTCACCGGGTTCCCCAGGCGTAGGTCTGCTTGACCAGGCGGAGGTAGATGAATGTCTCGGTCTCCCTCACACCCTCGACCGAGCGGATGGACTCGTCCAGCAGGCTGAGGAGGTGCTCGTCGTCTTCACACACGAGCTCGACGAGGATGTCGAAGGAACCGGCGCAGAGCACGACGTACTCGAGCTCGGGAAGGCCCGAGAGGCGCTTGGCGACCTCGCGCAAGTCCCCTTCCGCCTTGATGCCCACCAGGGCCTGACGCGAGAAACCCACCGTCGCCGGGTCCGTCACCGCCACGATCTGCATGACACCGTCATCGAGCAGTCGCCGGACGCGCTGACGGACAGCCGCCTCCGAGAGGCCGACCGACTTGGCGAGGTCGGCATAGGACCGGCGACCGTCGCGCTGCAGCTCCTCGACGAGCTGCTTCGAGACGTCGTCGAGCCCTGGGGAGAGGGTCGACGTCCCGTTACCCCTCGCCATGGCGCCATATTCACATCGAAACTCACAATTGTCAATGGAATCCGTTGTAGATAAGCTGCGCGACAACCGATTCAGTAACCCTCGAAAGGGAGCCCGATCGTGGAAATCTCCGGAGTCGCCCAGCGACGAGAGCTCGTCACCGATATCCCCGGACCGCGGTCACGCGAGCTCATGGTCCGGCGGAAGCTGGCCGTGCCGCCTGGCGTGAGCGGCATGATGCCGGTGTTCGCAGCCCGTGCAGGCGGCGGTGTCCTCGTCGACGTCGACGGCAACTCCTTCATCGACCTCGGGGCCGGCATCGCCGTGCTGAGCGTCGGCTCGAGCGCCGAGCTCGTTTCGGCGGCCGTGGCCTCCCAGGCGGCACGCTTCACGCACACCTGCTTCCAGGTGACGCCGTACGAGGGCTACGTCGAGCTGGCCGAGCGCCTCAACTCGCTCGTGCCGGGCGACCTCGAGCGGCGGACGTTCTTCGTCAACTCGGGTGCGGAGGCCCTCGAGAACGCCGTGAAGATCGCCCGCTCGGTGACGGGCCGCCAAGCGGTGGTCGTCTTCGAGCACGCCTTTCACGGGCGGACGCTGCTCACCATGACGATGACGGCCAAGGCGATGCCCTACAAGACGACCTTCGGGCCGCTGGCGCCGGAGGTGTACCGCCTGCCCTTCAGCTACCCGTACCGCTGCCCCGTTGGTGCCCCGCCGGACGAGTGCGGCACCGCCTGCGCCGAGGCGGCCATCACCTTGATGGATCGCCAGATCGGCGGTGATCAGATCGCCGCCCTCGTCGTCGAGCCCGTGCTGGGTGAGGCCGGAGTCGTCATCCCGGCGCAGGGTTTCTTGCCGGCTCTGGCGGAGTACTGCGCCGCCAACGGCATCGTGTTCGTCGCCGACGAGGTGCAGGCGGGCTTCGCCCGCACGGGTCGCTGGTTCTCCTCCGAGCACTGGGGCCTCGTCCCCGACATCGTCACGACGGCCAAGGGACTCGGTGGCGGCATGCCCATCGGTGGCGTGACGGCGCGCGCCGACGTCATCGACCAGGTGCACACCGGCGGCCTCGGCGGCACCTTCGGCGGCAACCCCGTTTGCTGCGCGGCGGCGCTCGCCGCCATCGCCGAGGTCGAACGGGGTGGTCTCATCGAGCGGGCAGAGCGCATGGGCGAGATCTTCACCCAGCGGCTTCGACCGCTCCTCGAGGAGGTCGACGCCGTCGGCGACGTCCGCGTGATCGGGGGGATGGCGGCAGTGGAGCTCGTGTCCGATCGCGCCCGCAAGACGCCGGACCCGGCGGCGGCCGCCAAGGTGCTCGGCCGCTGCCACGCCGAGGGCGTCATCGTGCTGAAGGCGGGCACGTACGACAACGTCGTGCGCCTCCTGCCGCCGCTCGTCATCGGCGAGGACCTCCTCAACGAAGGCCTCGAGATCTTCGAGAAGGCCCTGCGCTCGCTCTGACGGTTCGCCGGAGGGGCGGGCCTATGGGACAATGGCGTTTCGATCGCGCCTTGGGAGCGAGGTGTTATGGACCGCACGCGACGGTGCCGGGAGGTCGGCGTCACACACCCGGCGGCTGACTGCCAGCGTGTCCGTGAAGGGAGAGCCTCGAGGAGCTGTCGGCGATGAGCG
>DASPSK010000032.1:0-3377 GCA_035623975.1 Acidimicrobiales bacterium
GCGTGACGGACGCGCGTGCGAGCTACCCGACCTGGGACGACGAGCAGGTGCGGGCCCGCGGCGAGTCGCTCGGCTCCTGCGACGAGCTGGCGGTGATCGAGAGCTACAGCTGGTTCCACCTTGAGGCGTTCCCACCCGTCTGGGCAGAGGTGGAGCCGCCCGCTCTCTTGCTCTTCGGCGACGGCAGTCCCGTCGTCAATGCCGACGACGCCGCCGAGCTCATACGGGTGAACCCTCGGGCCGGCGTCGTGTCGATCAGTGGGGCCGGCCACATGGTGCCGTGGGACAATCCCGAGCAGACTGCGAGCGAGCTCGAAGCATTCATGTCGAAACTGGAAGGAGCTTCGAACTGACCACTTCACCTGACCGGCCGATGAGCGCCGAGGCGCCTTCCATTCCGGCTGAGACCGAGGTCGAGCGGCGTGCCATGGCGTGGATCGAGCCCTACTCCCAAGCCTGGCACCTCGTCCGGGCGCGCGACTGGATCGTCCGCCTCGACAGGGGCGCCTCGCTCGAGATGCGGCTCGCAGCCGTGACACACGATATCGAGCGGATGTTCCCCGGGGGCCCGGTCCCCAACAGGGCGACATGCCGCTGGGACGACCCCGACTACCTCTACGCGCACGCCTCCCGCTCGGCCGAAATGGTCGAACGATGGCTCGGTGGGGAGGGTCAGCTCGCCGAGGACGTCGATCTCACCGAGCTTCGTCGGCTCATCACGCTGCACGAATTCGGGGGACTGCACGGGGCGGACCTGGTGCAGGCGGCGGACTCGCTCTCGTTTCTCGAGACGCTCCCGACCGTTGTCCAGGGTTGGGTCACCTCTGGCGAGTGCAGCGTCGAACAGGCCCGCGCAAAGCACCAGTACATGGCGGACCGAGTTCGGGGATCCGAAGCGGCCCGCCTCGTGGCACCGCTCCTGGCGGAGGCGATGGGGTCGCTCGACGATCTCGTGGCCGTGGTCTGATCCGGCTCCTGTCAGGCAAGCTCCGCACGCAGCATCCTCGCGGCGGCACCCAAGGACCGCATCTTCCCTTCGGCCGAGCTTCGGGGTAGGTACTTCATCCCGCAGTCGGTCGAGATGACGATCCGCTCGGGTGGGACGCGGTCGAAGGCACGGCGGACCCGATCGGCCACGACCTCGGGCGTCTCCACCTCGGGGGTGGAAAGGTCGATGACGCCGAGGATGATCGTCTTGTCCGATAGGTCGCTGAGCACGCCGAGATCGAGTTTCGACTGGGCGGTCTCGATCGAGACCTGTTGGGCCGAGGAGGCGGCCAGCTCCGGCAGGAACGAGTAGCCGGACGGGCGGTCGTGGATGATGGCGGCGTAACCGAAGCAGATGTGCACGGCCGTCGTACCCGTGACCCCTTCGAGGGCGGCGTTCAGCGCCGCCAGGCCGAAGGCGCGGGCTGCCTCCGGTCGAGCCTGCATGTAGGGCTCGTCGAGCTGGACGATGTCGGCGCCGGCGGCGAAGAGGTCGCGGACCTCGGCGTTCACCGCCGCCGCGTAGCCCATAGCGGCCGACTCGGCGTCAGGGTAGTAGTCGTTCTGCGCCTGCTGGGACATCGTGAAGGGACCCGGCACGGTCATCTTCACGACGTGATCGGTATGGGCGCGAAGGAACTCCAGGTCTCCCACCTCGACGGCGCCCGGCCGGACGATCGGTCCAGTGATCCGGGGGACAGGGTTGGGAGCACCGCTCCGGTCGAGGGCCGTTCCCGGTTGGTCGATGTTGATACCTTCGAGTGCAGTGGCGAAGTGATTCGAGTAGCTCTCCCGCCGGATCTCCCCGTCGGTCACGATGTCGAGACCGGCGAGCTCCTGGGCGCGGATGGCGAGGAGGGTGGCGTCCTCCTGGGCGGCGACGAGCAGTTCGGGGGGGATGCGCCACAGTTCCTTCGCCCGGATCCTTGGCGGGAGCCGGTCGGCCAGTCTCGTCCGGTCGATGAGCCACTCGGGCTGCGGGTAGCTCCCCACGAGACCCGTGGGGAGGAGGGGCAATTCAGCCATGACCAGTCTCCTTTGCCGGAGTGCGCGCCTCAGAGCTGACAAGACGCGGGGGCAGCGTTCTGTGGATGGTCCGCCAGACCACTTCGGGCGTGATCGGCAGGCGGTCGAGCTCGACCCCGAAATCCTCGAGGGCGTCACAGATGGCGTTGGCGACCGCCGCCGCCACCGGGATGGTCCCCACCTCGCCGGCACCGCGCACACCGAGCACGGTCACCGGTGATCGGACCTGCGTGTGCAGCAGCTCGATGGGAGGGAGATCGGGCAGGAGGGGGGCGAAGTAGTCCATCATCGTGCCGTTCACGAGCTGGCCCGTGTCCTTGTCGTACACCAGCTCTTCACCGAGTGCCTGCCCGAGTCCCTGCGCCAGCCCGCCTCGCACCTGGCCGTCGATGAGCTTGGGGTTCACCGGTGTGCCGCAGTCGTGCGCCATGACGAGGCGTTCGAGGTCGAACTCACCCGTCTCGGGGTCCACCGACACGACGGCGGCAGCGGTCCCGAACGAGTAGGCGGCAGCGAGCGGGTCGGAGTACGACGTGGCGTCCATGCCGGGCGGCTCGCCGGGCGGCAACCCTTGGCCGAGAATGGCGCGGTTGAAGATGTGGGCGAGGGGGACCGCCGTGTCCGGTTCGTCGCGGCGCCGCACGGTTCTCCCCGCCACTTCGAGCACGTCGGTGCTCTCGGTCTCGAGGACGTGAGCGGCGATGCGCAGCGTCTTCTCCCTCAACGCCTCGCACGCCTCCTGGATGGCTCCGGCGGCGGCGATGACGGTCCGCGAGGCGAACGCCCCCGTGTTGAGCGGTGACGACGCCGTATCACCCGCGTGCACCTTCACGTCGTCGTAGTCGCAGCCAAAGAACTCTGCGCACATCTGGGCAAAGACGGTCTCGCTCCCTTGGCCCATGCTCGACACACCGGTGTAGAGGTCGAGGGTTCCCGAGCGGTTGCCCCTGATCGTCACCGACTCGTGGGCTCCGAAGTCCGAGCCGCGGGCGGCAAGGAAGCGGGCGCCGGCGTAGCCGGTCCGCTCGACGTAGGAGGAGAAGCCGATCCCCTTGCGCCGACCGTGGGCACTGACGACCCTGTGCTGGCGATGCTCGCGCCAACCGACCGCGTCGGCCGCCATCCGCAGGCAGGTCTCGTAGTCGCCGCTGTCGTAGACCGCCCCGACAGGGTTGACGAAGGGAAACTCGTCCGGCCTCACCATGTTGCGCGCCCGCAGCTCGACCGGATCCATACGGAGCCGCCTGGCCAGTTGATCCATGAGCCGCTCGTAGGCGAAGTTGACCTCGGGCTGACCGTAGCCGCGGTAGGCACCGATGGGGGTCTTGTTGGTGATGACGACGTTACGCTCGACCGATCCGTCG
>DASPSK010000043.1:0-5994 GCA_035623975.1 Acidimicrobiales bacterium
CGACGGAGCCGGAGCACGGTGAACTTCACGCGGTCGGGGCCGGTGGCCGTCGGGTCACGCCAGGCAAGCTGCAGGATCTGCTCGGTCGTGAGGATGTTGCCTGCATGGCGGAGGAGGACGTCGAGCAGGCGGAATTCGAGCGGGGTCAGGTCGACGGCGTGCCCCCTCACCTCGATGCGGTGGGCGTCTATGTCGATGAGAACCTCGCCATCGTCGTAGCGGGGCCGGCGCACCGGCCGGCCCGTGTGAGTGGCATCGCCGGCGGCGGCAGCATGGCGCCGCAGGAGGGCCTCCACGCGGGCGAGCAACTCCTGATTGCCGAAGGGTTTCGAGACATAGTCGTCAGCACCGCCGCGCAGGCCACGGACCTTGTCCATCTCGGCGTCGAGGGCCGTGAGCATGAGGACGGGAGCAGGGCTGAGCTCGCGGATGCGGTCGAGGACCGTCCAGCCGTCGAGGGAGGGGAGCCCGATGTCGAGGATGACGAGGTCCGGTGCGATGGCATGGAAGCGGCGCAGGCCCTCGAGGCCGTCCGCCACCACGACGACGTTGTAACCGGCCCGCTCGAACAGTGTGGACAAGGCCCACCCGATGTCATTGTCGTCCTCCAGCACGAGCACGGTCGCCACCGCCCCTTTCGGTGGCTCCATCTCCGCGCCGCCGCGCTCGTCGTCAGGCATCTGAGCCCGCCTCCGCTTCGGCGTCGGCGTCGGCCTCGGGCGCAGCCTCGGCGTCGGCGGCCCCGGCGTCGGCCTCGGTCCCAGCCTCCGCTTCGGCGTCGGCGTCGGCCTCGGGCGCAGCCGAGGGATCCACGGTCTCGAGCTCGGCTGCCAGCTCGAGGTCGAGCTCGAGCACGGCCGCGGACTCCACCAGCTCGAGATCGAGTTCCAGCTCCGGCTCGACCTCTTGTTGCGGCTCGGCCATCTCCAGCTGGGCGTCGCGTGGGAACCCGACGGGCAAGGAGACGAGCACAACCGCCCCGCCCGAATCGCCGCTCGAGATCGAGATCTCCCCACCGTGAAGTTCGGCGATCGCCCGCGCCACCGAGAGGCCGAGACCCGATCCTGGGATGCGGGCGGCACGCGCATTCGATGCCCGATAGAAGCGCTCGAAGAGTGACTCCCGCTCCGCTTGGGGCACTCCGATGCCAGTGTCGGCGACGGAGATGAACCAGTGGTCCTCGCTCGGCGTGGCGTTCACGCTCACCCGCCCGCCCTCGGGCGTGAATTTGATGGCGTTCGAGAGGAGGATGTCGAGGAGCTGAGCGATCCGCTGGGCATCGCCGGCGATGAGCACCCCTTCGCCGAGGTTGCTCTCGAGGGAGATCTGCTTCGACTGCGCTTGGCGGGAGAATGTCGTCACGGCCGCCTCCACGAGCGATGGCACGTCGAAGGTACCCCACTCGAACGGCAGTATCCCCGTCTCGGCCCGGTCGAGAAGGATGAGGTCGTCGACGAGACGCAGGAGGCGATCGGCGTTGCGGGTGATGACATCGAGGAACTCCACCTGCTCGCCGGGCTCGTCCCGCCCGACGCCATCGCGGAGCAGCTCGGTGAAGCTGAGGATCGAGGTGAGGGGAGTGCGGAGCTCGTGGGAGATCTCGGCCAGGAACGAGGCTTTCACGCGGTCCAACTCCACGAGGCGCTGGTTCTCGTCTCGCTGCGTGGCGAGCAGCTGAGTCCACTCGGCCTCGTTGCGCGCTTGGGCGGAGATGTCCCGGAAGAGCCAGAGGTGGCCCCGGTACTCGTGGTCGACGAAGATCGGGACGTAGTCGCGCTCGAGCACGCGCCCATCCAGCATGGCGATGCGGTCTCCGACCACGCGGCGGCGCTCGCGCAAGATGCGGGCGACGCGGTCAGGGCCAGGCACGCGCGTGGGGTCCCCGAAACGCCTCGTCAGCTCCGGGCCGAGGTCTGCCAAGGTCCGCCCGATGAGCTTGTTGGGCGGGCCCGGCACCTCGAAGAGGTCGACGAAAGCCTCGTTGGTGAGGACGATGGCGCGGTCGGTGTCCTCCACGAGAGCGGCGATGTGCAGCGATCCGACGAGGGTGCTGAGTCGTTCGTTCGCCTCGAGGAGACGGGCGCGGGCTTCCCGGCGGTCGGTGACGTCCTCGGAGCGGACGACGATGCCTTGCACGACAGGGTCGTCGATGAGGTTCTCGCCGGTGCACTCGAGGTAGCGCCACTCGCCGTTCTGCCCGAGGATGCGGACCTCGAAGCTCTCGCCCGCGGGCAGCTCACCGGTTTGGATGCGCCGGAGCATCTCGAGGGCCACTGGGACGTCGTCGGCGTGCAGCAGGCCGAGGACACCGGTGGCGGGATCGAAATCCGGAAGTGCGCCCAAGAGCCGCGCGGCCGCCGCGTTGGAGTAGCGCCAGGAGCCGTCGGCGTTGAAGACCGTGACGATGTCGGGGGCGCTGTCGAGCAGCGTCACGACGAGGCGCTCTCCGGCGGTGAGCTCGCGCTCGGGTGCGCTCACGTCGTCTCCGTCGTCACCCTCGGCGCCATCGGCCCGGTCGCTGAGCTGCGGGCTTCCGGCAGCGTCGGCCGGGTCCCGGGCCGAGGGGGGTTCGAGGTCATCGCGCGCCGGTTCGGATTCGGACTGCATGCCGTCGCGCGCCGGCGGGCGCGCCGCGTGCCCCGGCTCCACGAGCGGATCGTACCGTCGCGAGCAGGCCTGTGCCGGATGTGAGGAAGGTCGACGAGCATGTCGTTGACATCGCCCGACCCCATCATGACATCTTCTAGACACTTGACAGACGGCAATAGTGATGTCATAGTGACATCATGTTGTTGGCACCGATAGTTGAGGGTCTCGAGGATGACTTGAGGCGGGCTGCCGCCGTGGGCGGTGACGACACCCGCCGGGTCGCCGACGTGCTCGTGGAGGCGTTGGCCTCAGCCGTGCGGCTGAGGTTTCTCGACGCCTTGCAGCAGGCGGCCGAAGAGCTGACTGCCTCGCTGCCAGGCACCGCCGTGGAGGTGAAGCTGCAGGGCAGCGATCCCGTCCTCTCCCTCAACGTCTCGATGCTCGGCGGTGCCGCCAGCGAGCCGGACTCGGCCGAGCGGGGTGAGGAGGAAGTCGCCCGTGTCACGCTCCGCCTCCCCGAGCGCCTGAAGGCCCAAGCCGAGCGTGCGGCCGCCCGTGACGGGGTCTCGCTCAACAGCTGGCTCGTGGATGCCGCCGCCCATGCCCTTCGCCTGCCCCCCTCGCCGCGACGCGGCTCGAGGCGCATAACCGGATTCGTGCGGGGGTGAACGAGCATGTGGATGATCACCGGATCGGCCCCGTCGCCGCCTTCCCCCTCGCCATCCGAGGTGACCTCGGATCGGCAACCTCTCGCCAAGACCCGTAGTACCTGCCGCCACAACGGAAAGGACATCAGCGATGGATTGGACGTTCCCGGCCAGCGGACCTCTCAAGGCGGATCTGGAGCTGGCGGCCGGCATCGTTGAGGTCGAGCTCAGCGCCACCGACGACGTCCGCGTGCAGCTCGAGCCTCTCGAGCGTGACAACGAGGCAGTTCGCGACCTGATCGCCAACGCCTCCGTCAGCTGCCAAGGCTCGCGCCTCGAGGTCCGCGTGCCCAAGCGCAGGCTCCGCGACTTCTCGCTCCGATTGCGTGTCCTCGTGCCGCCGGCATCGTCCACGCGTATCCGCACAGCGTCGGCCGACGTGGTCTGCTCAGGACCCGTCGGCACCTTCGACGCCAGGACCTCGAGCGGCGACGTCACGGTGAAGGACACCTGCGACACGGCCATGATCTCGACGGCGAGCGGAGACATCCGCCTGGCCGAGGTGCTCGGTGAGGTCGAGCTGCAGACCGCCAGCGGCGACGTCGTGACCCGCTCGATCGGAGGTCGCGCCTCGGTCACGACGGCGAGCGGCGATGTCCGCGTCACTTCGGTCGGCCACGACTGCCGCCTCCGCAGCGCTTCGGGCGACGTGGCGGTCGGCTGCGCCTACGAGGGCGATCTTTCGGTCAACACGGCCTCGGGCGACGTGCGCATCGGCGTCGGCGCCGGTGTCGGGACGTGGCTCGACCTCATCACGGTCTCGGGTGATTCGCAGTGCACGCTGGCGGCAGAAGGCCAAGGCGAGGGCGAGGCGGATCTGCGCATCACGTGCCGCACGGTGTCTGGCGACATCCTCGTCCACTCGGGCGAGTCGGCGGCGGGGGACCGGGTCAGCGCCGGCTCCGGCGGGGCGGGTGGTGCGGGCGGGGTCGGCGGTGCCTCCATCGGCGATCTCGGCACCGACGAACCGATCCAGGGCACCCTCGATCCCCCTCGTCTCCCGGGCTCGGCCTTCGCGCCGGGCGATCCGTTCGCCGACCAGGGCGATCCACCCTGCGCGGCAGCCTTCGGCGCCGACAGTCCCGGGTTCGGCAGTGACGAAAATCCCGGCGAACCAGGGCACGCTGCCGGCTTCCCGGGGATGTCCGGGCTCGCCAAGTGGGCGGATCTGGCCGACCTCGCCGGGCTCGGCGATGTCGCCGATCTGATGATGGGCTGGCCCACGACCGGACGAGGGCTACGCCTGCCCTGGCGGAGGCCCTGAGCCGGCGCCGGGGGATCCCCTTCTTACGGGTCAGTGTTGACGATGGGTAGGCCACTGCTGTCAAGAGCCGTGCTCTCGGCGTCCTGCGACGGTTGCCGGTTACGGCTCGCCCGGCCGGTCGCGAAGAAGCAACCGATGACGATCAACACGAAACCCGCCGCCGTCGCCAGCCCGAACGGCTCGCCGAGCACGCTCACACCGAGGAGCACAGCCACCGCCGGGTTGACGTAGGTGATGATCGTCGTCCGGTAGGCGCCCACTTCGCCGATGAGGGCGAAGAAGATGAGGAAGGCCAGCACCGTGCAGACAAGTGTCAGGCCGACCACCGACTCGATCTCAGGCGCCCCCAGGGCATGGTGTGGCAGTCGGAAGATGGCGATCGGGACGTAGGCGAGGGCGCAGAGCACAAGCGATCCGGCCACGAGACCGAGAGGGGGTGCATCTGCGAGGTGGCGGGCGACGATCCAGGGCCCGAGGGCATAGCCGACGACGACGCCGCCCATCGAGGCGGCGGCCCAGAGGTCCGAGTGCCCGACGTCGAAACCGACGAGGAGGGCGACCCCGCTGAACCCGACGGCGAGACCGAGCACCCGCCGCCGATCGAGGCGGTCGGATCCCGTGATCCAGGCGAGGACGGCGCCGGCGAGCGGCACGGCGGCGATGAGGAGCCCGGAGAGCGAGCTCGGCAGCCGTTCCTCGGCGTGGAACAAGAGGATCCACGGGCCGCCCATCTCGACTGCCGTGTAGAGGGCGAGCGGGCGCCAGTACTTGAGGACCGGGCGCACGTATCCCCGCAGGGCGGCGATCGGCAGCAGGACGAGGGCGCCACCCCCGGTGCGCAGGAGCACGAGGAAGGCCGGGCTGACCTCTCGCACCGCCACTTTGATCAACAGGTAGGGCAGGCCCCAGATGATCCCGAGCGCGATGAACAGCACCCAGCCGCGCCGCGTCATCGCCCCGATTCCCAGGCCGGCCATCTCGTGGCGCACGGACGAACGAGGCCTCGTGACCGGCGCCACATCACCTGCTCATCCTTCCCGAATTCCCTCCCGCGTCCGGCAGCCTTACCGCATTCCTGCCACCTCGAGCGCACCCGCCGCGATCCCGACCTGGACAAGCGGGGCCGCCCGGGGCGGGGATCGAGGACCGCCCGGCGCTACGGGTATCGTCGGTCGACTTCTAGTGGGACAGCCCGGAGGTGGCTGCGATGAGCGCGAGCGAACGCAAGGTGTCGGCCGATGTCGGCCGGCTGTCGTTGCCGGCGATCGTCATCCACGGGGGGGCCGGCAACTTCGATCGCGTCCGCTCGGAGGCCGACGCCGCCCGCATCTGCGAGGGCCTGGCCTCGGCGCTCGAAGAGGGCTGGACCGCACTCTCGCTCGGCGGCTCCGCCCTTCAGGCCGTGGTGCAGGCGGTCGCCAACCTGGAGGACAG
>DASPSK010000056.1:0-2100 GCA_035623975.1 Acidimicrobiales bacterium
CAGGCCCGGACGGTACGGGTACCGCCGACACACCGCAGCAATGACTCCCTGGTCTCCTCCCCCCGGGGGTGCTGCGACGTCTGGGTCGGCGCACAAGGTTCCGGGGCGTCCGGACCCGTCCCGAAATCGGGGATACCCGTCCTCGACATTGACACCGCTGGTGAACGGCTAGATACAGTCTGAGAAGAGGTCAACCCGGACCAGCTGACCCGCATGGACAGATTCCAGGGGGCGAGAAGTGCCCGCCGCAGACGACACGACCGAGTAGGTCCCTGGAGCAATAACGAAGCGAAAGACGTGGCGACCCGTGACGATCTGGGTCGCAATCGTCCCGCCGTTCTCCTGGAGAGTGACCGTCACCGGCAGCCTGGCGAGTTCTGCAGTTGTCGAGAGTTGTGGATGACACGGCGTTGCTATTCCAGTGATCACAGCACGTGCGATCGGTGGTGACGAGGTCACTGGTGGTGTCAGACGGCTCAGACCGCATCCAGTCAGCACTATGCCGACCAATGCGATGCTCATGACCACCAGCTTCTCGATCACCATGGCTCGTGTGACGATTTCCCGGTTGCTTCAGTTCCCGGTCGAGGCCATTTCGTGGGTAGCTAGGAGCGTGGGTCCGAACCGGCCAACCGGTCGACCGTGACGCGTGACGAGCGGGGGAGATCGGCCACGTCTGGCGGCTGGGGGCCAGGTATCGCCCCTGAGGACCCCGGATCGGGCGCGCCGGAACCATTCGGGCTCATGTGAAGGCCCTCCTGGCGTTGGCGAGCTTGCGCAGATTGTGACAGAGGACGTGAAGCGTCCACTCGCCTCGGGCTCCCGCCAAGCCGCGCAGGCGGAGACGGCCGGCATGTTGTCGGACCTTCATCTGGCCGAAGGCGGGTTCGACGATGACTTTGCGCCTGGCGTAGTCGGCCCGGCCGGCCTTGGTCCGCAGCCGCCTGGCCATGAGCTCGCGGGGCGTGGCGCCCCTCGGGATGCGGCCCTTCGGCGAGACGGTGCGTTCGCCACGTCTCATCCGGCCCGTGGCGACGAGGGCGTCGACGCCGGCCTCCTTCAGCTCGAGGAGGTTCTGCTCAGAGCAGTAGCCGGCGTCGGCGAGCACGAGGTCGAAGGTGTCGTCCTCGCCGGCCGCGCCGAGGTTCTCGTCCGCGGCGCTGATCATGGGGAGGAGCTGGTCGACGTCCGCCGCGCTCTGGACCACCTGGGCGGCGAGGACCACCTGGGAGCCCTCGTCGACCACGGCCTGGGCGTTGTAGGCGTAGTGGAAGCCGTCGGTGGTCTTCATCATGCGGGCGTCGGGGTCGGTGAAGCTGCGCTGGGCCCGTCCGTCGGGGGCCGCCTTCTGCGCCGCCTCGGTGGCGGCGGCCTCGGCTTCGGCGTCGTCGGCCCCCTTGGACCTGGCCTTCTCGGCCGCCTTGGCCGCCGCCGTCGCGCCCGCCTCGGCCTCGATGGCCGCCTTGGCGGCGCGCAGCTTCACCAGGCGGGCCTCACGGGTGGCGAGTTCTTCGGGCAGCTCGTCGCCGCGCCGGTCCTCGCCGAAGCGGGCGTCCTCGGCCGCGTCGAGGGCCTCGGCCTCGGCGAGCATGGCCTTCACCTGGGTCTCGATCTCGGCGATGCGCGGCCCCAGGCGGTCGTAGCTCATGGCCTTGTGCCTACTCGCAGACGCCCGCAGCTTCGTGCCGTCGAGGGCGACGCGCCCGAGGCTCACGAGGCCGGCCTCGGCGCACAGGGCGAGTGCCTGGACGAACAGCGCGTCGAGAGCGCCCAGGTGGCGGCGACGAAAGCGCGAGATCGAGCGGTAGTCGGGGGCGGCGTTCGCCGCCAGCCACCGGAAGGCGACGTCGTCGCAGCAGCGCCGCTGCATCTCACGGCTCGAGGTGACCCCGGTCGAGTAGCCGTAGAGGACGAGCTTCAGCATGAGGCGCGGGTCATAGGGAGGAGCGCCCGAGGCGGACTCGTAGGAGGCGTAGATCTCGCTCAGATCGAGGAGCTCGTCGACGACCTCGGAGATGAACCGGGCGACATGGCCCTCGGGCAGCCAGTCGTCGAGCGACGGCGGGAGCAGGAAGCTCTGGTGGGGGTCATAGGCGCAGA
>DASPSK010000057.1:0-3904 GCA_035623975.1 Acidimicrobiales bacterium
ACCGGGCATTCCTGCTTGCCTTGGTAGGTCGCCCCGAGGTGGCCGCCGGCGACGTCGACGTGAGCTGGCTGGACGAGGTGGCCGCGACCGGCTCCCACATCCCCCGCCAGCACGCCGGCATCGCGCTCCTCGTGGCCGCCGTCGAGGTCTACGACGATGCCTTGGCGGCCGAGCAGGCGCAGTTCTTCTCCTTGGCCACGCGAGGCAGAGCAGAGGCGAGTGCGTCCGTCGGGCACGCCGTGCATCTGCGCGCCGGCGGCGTCGACTATCACCTCGAGGTTCATCGCCTCAGCCCCTCGCTCTACCGAGTGATGGGTGCGGGCCGGGAGGTCGACCTGCGCCTCGAGCGGACAGGCCACTTCGACCGCAGGGTGACCTTTGCGGGCCGGACCTACCGCGTGCTCTCAGCGGGGCAGGGCGCCGACCACCTCATCGACGTCGACGGCGTCACCCACCGGGTGGCCCAGAGCTCGGGCGGCCTGGTGCGGGCACCGGCGCCGGCGGTGGTCGTGGCCGTGCTCGTGAAGGAGGGCGACGAGGTGGCCGCAGGTGACCGGCTCGTGCTGCTCGAGGCGATGAAGACCGAGATGTCGGTCATGGCACCTGCGAAAGGGCGGGTGTCCGAGGTACTCGTGGCGCCGAACGTTCAGGTGGCCTTGGCGGCACCGCTCGTGCAGTTGCAGTCGCTCTCGAAGGAGGACGCTGGCGAGCAGATCCAGCATTTGGAGCTCGACGACCAGGAGGAGCGGGTGCACGATACCGGCCCGGAGGCTCGTTGTCGGGAGGCTCTTGACGTCCTGCGGCGCCAGATGCTCGGCTTCGACGTCGACCCGCATCATTCCCAACGAGTCGTGGCTTCGTATGCGGCAGCCTCGCGGCAGCTCGCGCCCGACGACGAGGTCCTGCTGCGGGGCGAGCACCTCGTGCTCGCCGCGTTTGCCGATGTCAGTTCTCTGGCGCGAACCCGACCCGACCCCGACTACGCCGAGCAGTCGCACAGCTCCCACGAGGATCTGCTGACGTACCTGGGCTCCATCGAGCGACGAGGTGCGGAGCTACACCCCTCCTTCCTCGAGGGCCTGCAACGCTGCCTCGGCCATTACGGCATTCAAGATCTCGAGCCAACGCCGGCGTTGCGGGAGGCCCTCTTCTGGATGGCAAAGGCACAACAACGGATCGGCGATCATGTGCCGGCCGTCCAGTCGATTCTCGACCGACGTCTCGAGCACATCGAGAGCATCGCCTTCGGTCCGGAGGACGAATTCCGCTCCATCCTTGACAGGCTGGTCTCGGCCAGTCAGCGCCGCTTTCCCGAACTGGCTCACCAGGCGCGGGAGGTGCGGTACCAGTACTTCGAGCTGCCGGAATTCCAGGTCGCGGCCGCACTGGCATATGCCGAGGCGGCGCACCACCTGCAGACCCTCGAGCACGACATGGCGCCAAGCACGCGCGAACGGCACATGGCTGCGCTCGTGGAATGCCCGCAACCTCTCAAGAATTTCCTCACCCAGCGGTTCGAGGCCGCCAGCGCCGTCGGACGCCGCGTGATGCTCGAGGCCATCACGCGGCGCTACTACCGGGTACGCACCTTGGAGAGCCTCACGTTCGTGACCGCAGGAGGCAGAGACTTCGCGACCGCGCAGTACGACCACGACGGCACCCGCATACAGCTCGTCACCACCTTCGCCCGCTATGACGATCTGGGCAGGGCCATGGCGGCCGTGGCCGACGTGCTGCACGAAATACCCGAGGCGCACGAGGTCGCCGTCGACGTCTACGTGTGGCGTCCGGAGCGACCGGGCGGCGACGAGGCGACCGTGGCGGAGCTGCAGGCTCTGCTCGCCCACAGCGAATTCCCGCGTCGAGTGGGACGTCTCGTGGTGGCTATCAGCGCCCCGGGGCTCGGTCTCGGGATGGCGGGTACGCAGCACTTCACATTTCGCCCGACCTCGAGAGGCAGCTACCGGGAAGACACGCTCTATCGCGGCCTGCACCCGATGATGGGAGAGCGCCTCCGCCTGCAGCGACTGTCCGAATTCCGCCTCGCTCGACTGCCGTCGGTGGAGGACGTCTACCTGTTCTCGGGCGTGGCGCGCGAGAACCCCGGCGACGAGAGGTTGTTCGCCCTGGCCGAGGTGCGCGATGTCACGCCTGCGCGCGACGCGGACGGACGCGCCACACACCTGCCGTTCCTCGAGCGAAAGCTCAACCAGGCCCTGGCGGGGATACGCGCCCACCAGTCGACGCGCCCGCCCGAGCACCGCCTGCACATGAACCGCGTCGTCTTGTACCTATGGCCGGTACTCGACCTGACCGCCGCCGAGCTGCTGGGTATCGTGCATCGGCTGGCGCCGAACACCGCGGGCCTCGGGATCGACGAGGTGGTGCTGCAGGTGCGCTGGGCACAGGTCTCCGCTGGACACATGGGCGAGACGACGGTCCAATTGTCCAACCCCACGGGCGCCGGCTTCGTTGTGCGCTTCCTAGCGCCCTCCGACGCCCCGTTGCTGTCACTCACGAACTACGAGCAGCGAGTCGACGCCTTGCGCCGGCGCGGGCTCGTATACCCCTACGAGCTCGTCAAGATGCTCACCGCCTCGAGCGACGACGAGCACGGCGAGTTCCCGCCTGGGCAGTTTGTCGAGTACGACTTCGACGGCGACGGCACGCTCCTGCCGGTGCAGCGCGAGGAGGGGCTCAACTCGGCCGGCATCGTCGTGGGGATCCTGCGCAGCTTCCTGCCGACCTATCCCGAGGGCATGGCCCGCGTGGCACTCCTCGGGGACCCGAGCAAAGGGCTCGGATCGCTGGCGGAGGCCGAATGCCGGCGCATCATCGCGGCCATCGACCTGGCGGCCGCCCTCGAGGTTCCCCTCGAATGGTTTGCCTTGTCGTCCGGGGCGAAGATTGCCTGGGACAGTGGCACCGAGAACATGGACTGGATCGCGAGGGTGCTGCGCCGCATCGTGCTGTTCACCCAGGCCGGCGGTGAGATCAACGTCGTGGTGGCAGGCATCAACGTCGGCGCCCAGCCCTATTGGAACGCCGAGGCGACGATGCTGATGCACACTCGGGGCATTCTCGTGATGACGCCCGAGTCGGCCATGGTCCTCACCGGCAAGCAGGCGCTCGAGTATTCCGGAGGAGTGTCGGCGGAGGACAATCAAGGGATCGGCGGCTATGAACGCGTCATGGGTCCGAATGGGCAGGCGCAGTACTGGGCACCGGACATCTCGGGCGCCTGCCACATCCTGCTGCAACACTACGAGCACACCTATGTCGCCCCGGGCGAGCGTTTCCCGCGTCGAGCCGCCACGACCGACCCCGTCGAGCGCGACATTCGCCCGTACGCGCACGATGGTTCCGAGTTCTCCGTTGTCGGCGAAGTGTTCAGCGAAGAGGCGAACCCGGCACGAAAACAGCCCTTCGACATCCGCTCGGTGATGCGAGCGGCCATCGACCAGGACCATGCCCCCCTCGAGCGGTGGTCTGCCTTCCGCCACGCCGAGAGCGCCGTCGTGTGGGACGCCCACCTTGGCGGCTGGCCGGTATGTGTGATCGGCCTGGAGTCTCGGCCGTTGCCGCGCTGGGGCTTCGTGCCTGCCGACGGACCCGATCACTGGACGGCAGGGACGTTGTTCCCGCTGACGTCCAAGAAGGTGGCTCGAGCCCTCAACGCCGCCAGCAACAACCGCCCGGTGCTGATGCTGGCGAACCTCTCGGGATTCGACGGCTCACCCGAGTCCATGCGCAACCTCCAGCTCGAGTACGGCGCCGAGATCGCCCGAGCCGTCGTCAACTTCCGTGGCCCGCTGGTCTTCTGTGTGCTGTCCCGCTACCACGGAGGCGGCTTTGTCGTCTTCTCGGCCGCCCTCAACGATGAACTCGAGGTGGCCGCCCTGGA
>DASPSK010000061.1:0-2725 GCA_035623975.1 Acidimicrobiales bacterium
AACCGCTCTCGGTCGTCGCTATCTCGGGCGCCGTCAGGCGCTACCTTCGCTTCTCGCATCGGGAGCTATTCCTCCTGGTGTCAGCCCCGGGGAGGTTGCCGCCTCGCCCGGGGCACTCATCTTCTATGGGCCTGTCGCGTCGATGTCCTGTCCGACCTGCTTGCCAAAGAAGAGGCCGAGCAACGTCAGCACGGTCCCCACCGCCGTGTTGACGATGACTTCGGTCGTCTCCTCCTCGAAGAGCCCGCGCTCGGCCTCCCGGGTCACCTGGTCGGCCGCTGCTGGTCGTTCGGCTTCCCAACCTGGTCGTGCCGCCTGGTTCGCCCACCACACGGTCTTGAGCTGCTCCTCGGTGACGCGGCGCGCTACTCGGAGCCCGGCGAGGCGCGCTTCGACGAAAGCGGCGATCTGCTCCGGCGTGCTAGCCAGCGGAGGCACACCGAGAACGCGCCCTTCGTCCGGTTGGTCGAAAACTCCCCAGATCGCATCGAGCAGCTCGTCTCGGTCGACGGCTTCGCCGTGGGCACCCCTCGCCACGAGCTCAACCAGCTTGCGCCGCGCCCTCGGGTCGGCGTCGGGCTGGTCCAGCAGCGCGAGAATCCAGCGGGCCGAGGCACGGGCTGCCTGCCAGCTCGGGTTGCTGCGTCGCCCCGCCCAGGTCCTCACCGCCAGCACGGCCTGCCTCGTCGGCACGTACTCGTCCCCGTTGTGGAGCCAGAAGGCGATCGGGAACTGCGCCAGTTGGGAGATCGACTTCACGTGGGGACGGTGTGCGACGAGCACGCGGAACACCATGCGCTGCTGCAGGTTCCAAAGGGCCTTCTCCGAGCCACCTGATCCTCGTGTGCGCCGAGCCGGGTGGTCGAGGAGACCAAGACTGACCCAGTCGTAGATCATCCGCTTCGTCGACCGGAAGCCGAGATCGCTGGCGTCAGCGATCAGGTCCTCGATCGTGGCCGGTTGGTCGGTCCACGGACCGGGAACGGGCACGTCCATCGATCACGATCTTACACCGACTTGAGCCATCCAGAGGCCACTGTGGTGCCGGTTCGTGCATCGTGTTGCCTGTAGAACGGTACGTGATGCATGACGATCTCTCAGAGCTTCTCCCTGTCAGCGTGGTCGCCAGGGAGCTGGAACTGTCGGCCCAGCGCGTGCGGGCGCTCATCGACCAGGGCCACCTTCCCGCCGTGCGCACCCCGCTCGGCCGCCTCGTCGCCCGCGAGGACGTCGCTCGCTTCCGGCGCCGCCGCGACCAGTTCGGCCGCTACCGGGTGGCCGCGGAGAGCTAGGCATGGCCCCCCGCTCACGCCCATCGATCGGCCCGAGGTCGGTCTTCCGGCTGACGAGAAAGCAACGGGAAGCGAAGTCCCGCGCCCACGAGGCGGTGTCGCTCGGTCGTGAGCACCGGAGGTGGAGCGCGTCGAGGGCAGCGCGAGAGGCCGGCACGACCGTCTCCACCATCCGCCGCTACGCCCCCGCCGCCCTCGAGCGCACACCGTCGGGTCGCCTGCGCTTCAAGGCGCGAGACCGAAGCGTCCGGATCATGCCGATCCTCTCTGCCGGCGTCCTTTACGAGGAGGTGGCGGTCGTCGGCTCGAGAGCGGCGAGCCTCGTCGGACGGCACTGGGCAGCGATTGGCACTTTTCTTTCCACGGGCGACGACCGAGCGCTTCGCGCCCTTGCCGGGAGGCATGTTGCCGGCACGCTGCCCACGGGTGAGCGCATGGACTTCGAGCTGGAAGCGGATGTTGACGTCGTCGCCGAGCTGGCCTTCGTCGGCGAGCTCTCCGACGTGGTGATCGAGAGCTGACACATGGCGCCCGACCCGGCAAGAGTCGACAGGCGACGGGCCAACCGCCAGCGCAACGGTGGCCTTGGGACTGGGCGCGTGTGCATGTACTGCGGCTCGATCGACTGGTCCCACCTGGTACCCGAGGGCATCGATCCCGAAGCGGCAGGCAACGCCTGTAGGACCTGCCACCTTCTCCTCGACGCTGCTCAGCGGGATGCGGGCGTGGAGTTCCGTCCCGTCCCCGCGACCGTCCCGGAGCGCATCGTCGCCGCCGACCGGGCGCTCGCCGCCGCCCTGGAGTTCGTCGCCTGCGGCCTGCGCAAACGAGCAGATGCCCTGGAGCGTTTCCTGGCCGGGCTTGACGCAGCCGGCATCGCCTGGCGTGACCTGCCAGGGACGAGGCCGTGAACGACGTCGAGTACATCGCTCTCGCGCTGGCGCGGCGGTTCGACCTCGACGCGGTGATCTTCATCGACGCGGTCGCATTTCGTCGAGCCGTCGACGCGGCGCTCGCTGTCATGACCGCAGACGAGGTGTGCGCAGCGGTGAGCCTCAGGGGCCTTGGCGGGCTCGACGACCCCTACGCCGGCCTCATCGCTCGAATCAAGCGGCTGCCCGAGCGCCACGTTCTTCGCCAGAAGATCGCGGAGCGCGAGGCGGAGCGTGCACGTTGGCGAGCGCTCGAATCGGCGACCCGCCTCGGGCTCACGCTCGGTGAGCTGGTCAAACAGGACCAGCTGTTCCGGGACGAGGCCGAACAGCGACTGACCGAGGAGATCAGCGACGAGGAGATTCGTCAGGTCGCCCTCGATGCCCTGCACGGCAGGCTGCCGTGAACAGGGTGCCCCGGCACGACCTCGATCTCGAGGACGCCCTCGTCGGCGCCATCGTGCTTCATAGTGAGCTGCTCGTCGTTGCACAGCAGGAGGG
>DASPSK010000063.1:0-6161 GCA_035623975.1 Acidimicrobiales bacterium
GTCGCCTCCCCGACGGAGGGCACGAAGCTCTGTACCTTGAACGGACCGTCGACCACTTGCCAGAGGGGGTTGGACGCGTAGGAGGAGAGGTCTCCCGACTCAGCTGCCAGGTACTTGAAGACGGCCCTCGCACCTGCGGGCGTGAGGTCGAAGTTGCCAACAGGCCCGGTCGCCGACGTCTTGTCCCAAACGTGCTGCGGGATAGGGATGAGCTGAGCCAGCTCGTTGTAGAGCCAGAGGGATCCGTAGGTACCTTTGAACGTGAGCGCGAACGTGCTCTGGCTCACGATCTTGAAAGAGAGGACGTTGTCGGGGAACTCGCCGCTCACGTAGTCCCACCATTGGTCTTTGTTCGCCTTCAACAGGTTGAACCAGAACTCGACGTCGCGGCTCGTCACGGCCGGGCCGTCCGACCAGCGGTAGCTCTTGAGGGTGATCGTCGCCGTCGTGTTGCCGCCTTTCACGGCGACGACGGCCGGGGCGGCAAGGCTCTCGGCGGCGTTGAAGCCCACCTTCCCAGGCGATCCGATCCAGTAGAGCGGCCGCCACATGAGGTACTCGAAGTCCTCGAGGTTCGGGCCGGTGGCGAACTCACCCGGGCACAACGGGAAGATCCAGTCGACCTCGTTGCCCGGGAGCAGGGCAAGCGTCGCCGTGCCGCCCTTCTGCCGGGTACCCGCCTTCGCCGTCGAGGTCGTGCTGGAGCCGCAGCCCGCTGCGATGAGCACGACTGCGACGACGACCAGAAGCGCCCGTGTCTTACCGCTGGTGCGCATGAGCTCCCCCTTCCGCCCATCGGACGGGTACTCATCCGTTCGGCTGGCTGACCGCGGGTCCGGTCGCGGTCACGCCGAGGTTACTATGCGACCCCTCTCCCCGGGTGAGCGGTGTCAGGTCGACACCGACCTCGCGGGCGGCATCAGAAGGAGCCGGACAGTCAGCTTCCAGGAGAGAGGGGAGACCACCATGCTGTGGCCGCTTCCGGAGGGCATCGACACCCCTGCCCTCGTCGTCGACCTCGACACGTTGTCCGCCAACATCGACGCCATGGCCGCGAGGATCCTGGGCAAGGGTGTCGCCCTCCGCCCGCACGCCAAGACCCACAAGTCGCCCGAGATCGCCAGGCTGCAGATCGACCGCGGGGCCTGCGGCTTGACCGTGGCCACGCTCGCAGAGGCCGAAGTGTTCGCTGCCCGTGGCTTCGACGATGTGTTCATCGCCTACCCGCTCTACGCCTCGGGTTCGAAGGGGCCGCGCCTGCGGGCGCTCGCCGACGCGATCCGGCTCGCGGTCGGAGTCGACTCGATCGAAGCCGCTCGCCAGCTGGCCGAAGCCGCCGGCACTACCACCTTGACGATCCTGATCGAGGTCGACTGCGGCCAGCACCGCACCGGCGTCGGCCCGGAGGCCGTCGCCGAGCTCGCCGTCGGTTGCGGCGATCTTGGCCTCGACGTGGGTGGCGTATTCACCCACGGTGGGCACAGCTACCGCCCCTCGGCCGCCGCCGGTGCGGCGGCGGACGAAAGCCGGGCGCTCGGCCGCGCCGTCGAGCACCTCGCCGAACGGGGCATCACAGCCCGCACGGTGAGCGCCGGGTCCACGCCCACGGCCGCCGCCTCGGCGACCGGATCGGTCACGGAGGAGCGACCTGGCACCTATGTCTTCAACGACCGCCAGCAATTGGCTCTTGGCACGGCCACGCCCGAGCAGATCGCCGTGACCATTGCCGCCACCGTGGTAAGCACCGCCGTAGGGGGCCAGGCCGTCCTCGACGCCGGTAACAAGGCCCTGGCGAGTGACCGCCCCGACTGGCTGACGGGTTACGGCACCGTCCCCGAGCTCGGTGATGCGCCCCTCGTCAGCCTCTCGGAGTGCCATGGCCTCGTGCGGCTGGGTGAGCAGGCCCCCCCGCCGATCGGGTCCGTCGTGCGCGTCGTGCCCAACCACGTCTGCACCGCCGTCAACCTCTTCGATCACTACGAAGTCGTTTCCAAGGGTGAGATCGTCGAACGCTGGCCCATCGAGGCGCGCGGCCATCTCAGCTGAGCGACGGCACCAGACCCGTCTCAGCCTGAGCGCAGCCCGGGCTTCAGCCAGCCGGCCCGGTGCCGAGCACCGCCGAGGCTGTGTGGGACCCGCCCGACACGTCCATCCATCCGATCCGAACGCTGGCACCGGGGTGCTGCTGCTGCATCAGGGTCGTGAGCTGTGAGGCGGTGCTGACGCTCTTGCCCTCCAAGGACGTGATCACGTCACCGGCCACTATGCCGAGCCGCTCGGCCGCGGTGCCGCCTACCACGCCCAGGACGACGACCTCCGTCGCTCCGGCGGCGCCCGGCCGGAAACCTTCCGAGTAGGTCGCGACCGCGACTCCGAGGAAGGCGGTGGGCCCGATGTGCACACGGGCCGAAGCCTCGCCCTTGCGGATCTGCTGGGCGATCCCACGAGCTGTCGCGATGGGAATGGCATAGCCCTGCGTACTTTCTCCGCTGAAGGAGTACGAACTCGATGCCGCCGTGTCCATCCCGATCACGTCGCCCGCAGCGGTCACGAGGGGACCGCCGGAGTCACCGGGTTGGATCGGGCTATTCGTCTCGATGAGACCGCTCAGCTGCTCGGTTGCACTTGTGACGTCATTTACCGCCACGATCGACTGCTGAAGCGCCGTCACGCTGCCGGTCGCGACGCTCGGCGTGCCCCCGGTGCCGCCGGCGTTCCCGATGGCCACCACCCGGGCACCGACGCGCACCGCCGAGGAGTTGCCAATCACGACGGTTGCCAGCCCTGAGGCTCCTTGCAGCTGGAGGACGGCCGTGTCGCCCGCAAGGTCGTAGCCGACGACCCTGGCCGGGTACGTCCTGTGGTTGCCGACGTCGGTCGCCTGAATGGAGGTGGCGCCGTCGATCACGTGGTTGTTCGTGAGCACCACACCCGATGCGCTGAGCACCATGCCGGTTGCCTCCGCCACGATGCCCTCGTCGCCGTCGGTGACCTTCACATCGACCAGGGCCGGATCGACTCTCGAGGCGATGGCAGCGGCATTCAGCCCGCTGCTTGTCGAGGGCTTGCCGCTGTGGAGCTGTGGGCGGAGCGCGTAGCCAACGCCGACACCGGCGAGGAGGGCACAAACCACCACAACGGTGAGGAGCAGACCGACGACACGGCGCCCCCTCCTCGGCGGTGGCTGCTCCCCTGAGTCGGTCTCCCCTCGCGCTGCCTGCTCAGCTAGGGCCTGCACCATCGCGAACTCCTTGACCAGCTGCAAGCTCAACGTACGCCACCGGCCCGGGACTGACCAGGGTCGAAGGTCCACACCAGAGAGGGCAACGGCGCCGGCCAAGGATGGTGATCCGACCCGGATCCTCCTCGACGCGCAGTCCGGCCTCGCAGGATAGGGGCCCGGGGAACCGTTCACGGCGGTCAGCGAAAGCGCGCTCGCAGGGTTTCGCAGATCGGGGTGACGACCGGCAGTTCCCGGACCGAGCCCGGGAAGCGGCCGGCAACCGGCCCGCCGAGCGGGTTGAGGCCGACGTACACGGGACGATCGTTTCGCACGAAGTAGGCGAGGTCATAGTCGCTGTTGCCGTCGACCATCGCCGTGATCTCCCCGAGAAACGGGTCGAGGACGGCATCGATCACATAGCTCCTGTCGGCGACAGCCGAGAAGACCGGCCCAGTGACAAATCGCTGACCGGCGGCCTCAAACAGATACCCGAACTGGTACGTGCCTCGGGTGGGTGAGCGAAGGGCGAGGTAGTCGCCCTGGTGAGCGAGCCCGTTCACGAGCACCGGCAACCAGAGGTTGCTCGAGCTCGCCGGGAACGTGACCCACAGGCGGAAGTGCCCACCAGCCGGCGACCGCTCGACGGCCTGCCAACCCGCGACAAGACCCGTCGACTGGTAGAGGGCGGCACAATTGCCGATGATGTCGAGGGTGCCCGCAGCCTCGTGCGGGCCCAGGGTGGCCGTCCGGAGCACGTTCTTGGGTGGGTTGCCGAACAGGGTCGCGTCCAGGCGCTCCTGGAACGAGACGAAACCGGCCCGCATCGATATGGGTACGTCGGGACGGAGCTCACGTTGGTAGAGCAGGCTGAGGGCGACGTTCGACCACAGCCCGAACGCGCCGAGCAGGGTCATGGCAGTGATCACGAGCGGGCGCGTGGCCGGTCGGCGGCGCCCCGACCACGGCCCTTGGGCGCCGAGAGCCCGTCCCCAACGCAGCGTCAACTGGAATCCGGTCAGGCCGGCGAGGACGACAAGCGGCATGAAGTCGGCGAGGTATCGGTTGGCGATGAAAGCGATCGTGAGGACACCGACCGTTCCGACCGCTGCGCCCACAACCGGTGTGCGCAGCACGCCCGGTTTAGATGGCGCCCCCGATCCCTCTCGTGACGTCCGGGTCGGAGCCTCGGCCGTGTCCCCGGAACCGTTGCTTAGGGGGCCGGGCTCCCGGCCGCTCTCTGCACGCCGCCGGCGGCCGAAGATGCCCGCCAACCCGATGACACTCCAGAGTGCGAGAAGCGGCATCGTCGCGGGGATGCTCGAAGCCCAATCGAGGTCGTCGTAGCGGACGTGACCGATGACGCTGGCCGCCGACGGGAACATGAGCCAGGGGAACAGACGGGTGACCTGCAGCGCGTCCGGCCGGAGATAGGCAAGGAGAGCTGTCGGAACGAACTTCAGGCCGAACAGGCTGCCACCATTGGCGGCGAGGGTCGCCCTCCGGTGGGCGCTGATGGCGGTTTCGACTTGCCGGTTGAACGGCACGCTGAACAACGTGTCGAACTTGACTTCGTTGATCACCACGTAGCTGAGGACCGGCACCATGACGCAGGCGACGAGAGCGATCGCCTGCAACGGCTCGGCGTCGGGCTCCGGCAGCCCAAGGAACGAGGCCAGCCGCTCTCGCCAGGCGCGCTGACCCCGAGGTGCCCTGCGGGGCAGGCACGCTGCCACCCAGACGAGCGCGGTCAGCGCGAGGGCCGCCACCGGGCCGGCCCCGACCGAACCGCGCGACAGGATGGCCAGCGTTGCGAAGACGCCGGCGAGCGCAGCCGCACGGACAGAAGGCCGCGTGATGAAGGCCACGAGGAAGTCAAAGGCCGCAATGGCGAGGGCAGCCCCCCAGATCTCGGCCTCGTGGTAGATGATGGGGTCGCTCCCGAGGAAGAACAGGTCTGACCCCACCCCGATCACGAGCATCACCAGCCCGACGAGGCAGGCCTCCGTAGGCGAAACGGGGTGATCACCTGCGACAAGCTGACGGATCCTCCAGCCGAGACGTGCGGTGAAGAGCAGAGCCACGACATAGGCAAGGAGCATGGAGGGCTGTGTGAGCCGGCCATCGAGGCGATGGGTGACCAGCAACACCGGCATCCGGAGTATGGCCGGGACGGGACCGAAGTACATGTAGGTCCTGCCGTGCTCGACGATCCCTTCTATCGAGAGGACGTTCGGGGGCACGTTCCAGTGGCCCGCAAGCAACGCCCGGGCCTGGGCGTCGTAAAAGTTGGTGAACAGGCCCGTTTGGAGGAAATTCCACGAGCCTCCCGTGATCATCCAGCAGAAGGCGAAGGTGGCGAGACATGCGCCGCCGAAGCTTCCCATTGCGTACCGGCGCCGGGACAACCGGAGCTCCGCGTCGACCTCACTGTCTTTAGGGGAGTGGGATCGCTCGGCCCTCATTCGGGTCGCGGCCACGGAGGGCACGAGGTCATTCTTCCATTGCCTCCGAGGCATACGTCGCCGGGCCAACCCACTGGCCTTTGCTCCGGTAACGGCGCCGCTCTTCCCGCGCGGGTCCGGGGACGCGGCGGGCGAGCTCGAGTGCCCAGACGCGCCGATGCGGCCTGCTCGGAAGCAGACCGCATCGACTTGACGTGGCCGAGGAGCGGACCGTTTACGCAGCCTTGGCCTGCCCTGCGGTCCCAGTCACGCCCACGCCAAGCTCGGGCAGGGTACCGAGGGGCAGATTCTCAGGCTGCCTTGACGGTCTCTGCGATCTCGGTCAGGCCCTGGGGCACGACCGCCTTGGCGAGCTTCGGGTGACGCTGGCGGTAGCCGGCGATGAGGCCGTCGGCGCCGATCCAGCTCGAGGTCTTCCACGTCGCCAGGATCACGATGGCAAAGAGGGCATAGAAGGCGCACACGCTGGCGGTGCC
>DASPSK010000066.1:0-4714 GCA_035623975.1 Acidimicrobiales bacterium
CCTCGAGCACCTCCCGGACAACGGGCATCACGAGCTCCACCTCGTTGGCGTCCTCGGATCTCCGCACCATCGGCGTCTGGGCGAAGGCGACGACGGCTACGTCGCGGTTCATCCGGTGCCGGCAACCACTCGGTCGAGCACGTCCGCCCTCCTCCTTCGACGCCGCGGCCCGCTGACCACGACCGCAGGGGAGAAACTAGAACATGTTCTTGTTTCGTGCCACCGGAGCGATCGGTTCAGGCGGCTGCCTCGATGACAGCGGGCTGCTGCGGCGCGTCGAGGTCACCGCCGTCGGAGGTGACGAGTGCCTCGAAGGTGACCGTGTCCGTCGAGACCGTGGTGTTGCGGGCGAAGGAGACCTTGTATCTGTAAGTGCCGGACGTGCAGGCGATCGTCCCGAGATTGCCGTTGATGGGATCGCTCCCACCCGTCCAGGTGTAACCGAAACCGCACTCCGAGGCGTTGGCGACCGTGATCGTCAAGGTGACGGTGCCGCCCTTGTGCGACAGCCTGGGGGGCGTCGCCGTGAACCGGCTGACAGAGGGCGCCCTTCCGGTCACGTTGACGCTCGTCTCGACGGTGGGGGCGCCTCCCCCGAGACCGGCGGCAGCCAAGGCGAAGTCGTAGGTCACGGTGGCGCCGCCGGCCGCCGGCGGCAGCGTCACGGTCCGAACGAGCGTGCCGTGGGCGCACGGCAGCGAGGCAGGCAGGCCGGCGACCTTCGGGCTCGAGGTGATGACACACTCGAGCGCCCGCACGACTCTGGCGGTGAGCGTGACGGTCCCGCCGGCCGCGCTGAGCGTGCTGGCGCTGGCACTGAACGACGTGATCACCGCCGGCCGGGGTAGCACGTGGACGAAGAGCCCCTCCTCCTCGTAGGCCCCGTGCGCGCCCTCGGCTGTGAGCTGGAACGAGATCGAGTGCACGCCTGAGCCGTGGTTCGCCGGCACGCTGACAGTGATGGCGGGGCGGCCATCCCCGCACGGCACCGTCACCGGAAGCCCCTTGATGGCGGAGCCGGACGTGAACTCGCATCTGCTCGTGCCCGTCGTCCTGCCCGTCAGGAGGACGCGGCCGCCGGCGGCTCCGAGCTGCGCGGGCGTGGCGTGAAAGTGGGAAACGGTCGGGCCGGCGCGGGAGCCACGTGCCTGCGCCGCCGCCGGCGGGACGGCCGCGCAGGACAGGGTGACGGCAGCGACAGCCAACGCCACCGGCACGACGTGCCGGCCCTGAGGTCGTTTCGCCAACATGCTCCCCTTCGCCCGTCTCGCCTGTCCGGGTCGGTGTTCCCACGGTACATGCCGTCGGCGAACGTCGCCGGGAGGCCTCGGGCTGCAGGTCAAAGGTGAGCTTTGAACGAGTCGTAGGGGGCGTCTGGCTCACCGCTCGGCCGGAAGTAACGGAGCGACTCGAGGCTGGGCACCCGCCTCTCCGGCTCCTGCCAGACGGCTTCGACCCGCATGCCCATGCGGACCTCGGAGGCCGGGCACTCCTGGATGAGCGCCAGGAAGGGTATGTCCGCGCCGTCGACGAGGATCTGGGCGCAGACGTAGGGCAGCTCGATCGCCTGCCCCCGAAACGGCACGTTCACCACGCAGAACGTCGTGACGACGCCGGCTTGCCCGCACTCGACGAGATCCGTCGTGGGCACGCCGTCGGTCGGGCATGCTCCCCTCGGGGGCAGGTACACCTTCGAGCACGTCGGGCAGCGGCGACCGAGGAACTTGCCCTCGAGCAGGCCGCGGAGGAAGGCCGCCTGGGCGTGCCCGGCCGTGACCTCGTACTCGAGACGGATGGGCGTGACGATCTGGCTGACCGCCACCTCCGCGTCGTCGACCTCGGCGGTGTTGCGGGGCACGAACCCGCTTCCGGCCTCGCCTTCGGGCACGAAGGCGGCGATGTCGGTGATGCTCCCGTGCCGCTCGGACCGCCACACCGCCCGCACCCGCATGCCGGTCGACATGGCCTCGATCGACCCGGCGTCTACGTAGTGCAACAGCGCCGTGTCGGCGCCATCGAGCTTGACGAGGGCGAAGGCGAAGGGCCGGTCGAGCAAGTGGTGCGGGAGCGGATGGGACACCCAACACCACGTCGTCACGGAGCCGGCGTCGCTCACCCTCACCGCCTCGCCGGTCGAGCGGCCCGAGCCCGGGTCGTACTCGGTCGGAGGGACGATGACGGCGCCCCCGTCGCCCCGGACGCCTTCGATCCGCCCGTCTCGCAACCCCGAGAAGAAACCCCCCAGCACCGCCCCGACCGACCGGTGGTACGGATACTCGCTCACGTGGTGCGCACGTAGCTGTTCCATGAGGAGAAACTAGAACAGATTCTAGTTTGCCGCCCGGGACTGGCCCGGATCGCACGGGAGGCGGCGGAGCCCCGTTCGGGGCAGCTGCCCTCGGAGGCGGGCTACCGTGCGGCCATGGACCTGGCCCTGCCCGCTGAGGACGACCCTCGCCGGGGCGCCGTGCGCGCATGGCTCGCGGCGCACCCGGTGCCCACGGGCCGCGACCTCGCCACCGCCGGGTACGTGGCGCCTCACTGGCCCGAGCCCTGGGGCCTCGGCGCCGACCCGGTGCACCAGCTCATCATCGACGAAGAGCTCAGGCGGGCGGGCGTGCGACGGCCGGAGAACGCCATCGGCATCGGGTGGGCAGGGCCGACGATCATCCACGCAGGCACCCAGGAGCAGCGGGATCGCTATCTCATCCCGCTCCTCGCCGGCGAGGAGATCTGGTGCCAGCTCTTCTCCGAGCCTGACGCCGGCTCCGACCTCGCCAACCTCTCGACGCGGGCCAGGCGCGACGGAGAGACCTACATCGTGAACGGCCAGAAGATCTGGACGTCGTACGCCCACACGGCCGCTTTCGGGATCCTCATCTGCCGGACCGACCCGGACGCCCCGAAGCACCGGGGCATCACGTACCTCATCTGCCCGATGGACGCCCCCGGAGTGACCGTTCGTCCCATTGTCGAGATGACGGGTGCGCACAATTTCAACGAGGTCTTCCTCGACGATGTCCGCATCCCTGTGGCAAACCGGGTGGGTGACGAGAACGCCGGCTGGGCCCTGGCGAAAGTCACGCTGGGCAACGAACGGGTGTCGCTCTCGGGTGAAGGCGCCCTCTGGGGCCGCGGCCCGGCCGCCCACGACCTTCTCGAGCTGGTGCGCCGCGCGGGCGGGTGCCACGACCCGGTCCTGCGCCAACGGCTCGCTCAGCTCTACATCCATTCCGAGACTCTCCGGCTCATCCGCCTCCGCACGCTCGCCGCCGCTCTCGCCGGTCGTCCACCGGGAGCCGAGGCGTCGTTGCGCAAGGCTCTGGCGGACGACCACGGGCAGGAGATCATGAGCGTGGCCAAGGACCTCTGCGGTACAGCCGGCATGCTGAGAGACGCGGCACCCTTCGGTGACCCGAACCCCGCCTGGGCCTACGGCTACTTGTTCGCTCCCGCCCTCACGATCGGGGGCGGGACGGCCGAGGTGCAGCGGAACATCATCGGCGAACGCGTGCTCGGTCTCCCGCACGAGTCCGACGTCGAGGTGGGCAAATCCTGGGCAGAGGCCCGCTCCGCTCGCTGAGCCGACCACGCCGCCCCGCCGACTCCACCGGGGCGGAGATCTCAGAGCAGCAGCCGGCAGGCGATCCCGACATCGGCGACAGCTCGGCTGTTGTCGAGCGTGCCGTGAATCCAGCTGAGCAGGGCGGAGTTCCAGACGTGACCGAGCATGCGCGTGCGTTCGGCGATGTCGGAGGGCGCCCCCTCGCCGGCCACCTGGACCATGAGGCCCTCCATGGTCGTCGCCACCCTCTCGCGGCACTCGGTGACGCCGGGCTCGAGCGACGACATGGCCGCCAGGAGGGCGGCGACGAGTTTCGGTTGGCGGCTCATCGCCCGCATGGATCGTTCGAGCAGGTTCGCCACGCGTTCGGCAGCGTCGCCGCCTTTCACGGGCGCATCGGTGAGGACCTCAGCGAGCTGGTCGATCCAGTACACGAGGGAGGCGGCCAGCAGATGGTCCTTCGAGTTGAAGTAGCGGTAGACGGTCCCGAGGGCCACGTCGGCCCGCTCGGCGACGTCGCGCATCTGCACCGCCTCGTAACCGCCCTCGGAGGCAAGGGCCATGGCCGCCTCCATCACGCGTCGACGCCGCTCCTGCTGGGAGCCGCGCAGCTCGGTGTCAACTGAAACATGTTCCTGTTTCATTCGGGCCAACGGTAGCGCCGCTCACCGGGCAGGGAGGGTTGCGCTCAGAGGCGGCCGCGTTCCCGCAGGGCCGCTTGCAGGCGGTCGAGAAAGGCCACCTGGGCCGGCAGAAGCTTGCGGCGGGCCTGCGCCGAGGTGACCCACTCGGCCCGAGCGATCTCAGGAAACCGGCGGATCGAGCCCGAATGCGGTGGCCACTCCAACTCGAAGTCGTTGCTCACGATGCTCGAGGCGTCGAGGTCGCCCTCGATCGCCCAGATGCGCACGACCTTGCCGCCCCGCTGGGCGACGGAGCCGAGGTCGATCCGCTCGCCACCCGGGGGCGTCGAGCCGAGCTCTTCGGCGAATTCGCGGCAAGCCGCCTCGAGAGCGTCCTCCTCCGGCCCGTGCTCTCCCTTCGGGAGGCTCCACCAGCCGTCGCCCCGCCGGGCGTAGAACGGGCCGCCTGGCAAGGCGATGAGGACCTCGATTCCCGTCACCTCCTCCCCGGCGGTCTCACGGCCGG
>DASPSK010000078.1:0-9185 GCA_035623975.1 Acidimicrobiales bacterium
AGGGAGAGGGCCGCATGCGCCGGAAACACAAGCCCGTAGAAGAGCCCGCCCACCGCCAAGGTGATGCCTACGAGCAACCCGGTGCGGATCAGGCAGCTCAGCACGACGGTGAACAGGTAAGCGGAAGGCGGCAGCGGGGAGGAACGGACGCGCTTCAGCAGGCCCGCATCGCGCTGGTTCGACAGCTGAATGGCGAGCTGGGTGTAGCAGGCCGAGATGACGCCGAGGGTGAGGATCGCCGGCACGAAGTACTGGTCGAAGCTGATGACGCCCCCGGCATCGAGGACCGAGGGAGCCTTCTGGTTGTTGTAGAGGCTCCCGAAGATGACGAGGAACATGACGGGCATGAAGAACGTGAAGAACGCCCCGAGCGGGTTCCGCCAGTAGCTGAGCTGCTGGTACTTCAGCTCGGAGGCCATCATGCCCGTTGTCTTCACCGTTCTCCTCCGGCAGAGTCGTCGGAGGTGATCTCGAGGTAGACGTCCTCGAGGGAGGGCCGAGTGACTTCGAGCCGTTCGAGCTCGACACCCCGTTCGACGGCCCAGGAGGTGATGGCCTGCAGCAGGCCGGTCGGGGCGGTCGTGGAGATCTCGACGAGCAGGCCGTCGGGCGAGTCGGCCAGCGCCGGGCTCAGGCCCGTCGCCGGCAGGGGCAGCTCGCCCAACCCGTGCAAGCCCTCCGGCAGCAGGAAACGGACTGTTGTCGCCCCGGTGCTGCGTCCCCCGATGGAGTTGGGCGTGCCGGTGGCGACGATCTGCCCGCGGGCGATCACGGCGACGTGGTCGGAAAGGGCCTGGGCCTCGTCCATGTAGTGCGTGGTGAGCAGGACCGTACGGCCCTCAGAGGCGAGCCGCTTCACGACCTCCCAGGCCTCCCGGCGGGCGTTCGGGTCGAAACCCGTCGTCGGCTCGTCGAGGAAGAGCACTTCCGGGTCCCCGATCAGCCCGAGGCCGAGGTCAAGCCTGCGCTGCTGCCCACCTGAAAGCGAGCGCACGCGGGCACCGGCTTTCTCCTCGAGGCCGATCGTCTCGATGACGTCATCGGGTCTGCGAGGGTGGGGGTAGAGGACGGCGCGCCGGGCGAGGGTCTCGCGCACGGTGAGGAACTGCTCGACCGCCGTCTCCTGCAGCACAATCCCGATGCGCTCGAGGAGGGTCCGGCGCTCCCTGGCGGGGTCGAGGCCGAGCACCTCGACCTCGCCCCCGTCCCTGTCGAGAAACCCCTCGAGGATCTCCACGGTCGTCGTCTTCCCGGCGCCGTTCGGCCCGAGGAGGGCGAAGACCGTCCCGGCGGCGACCTCGAGGTCAACCCCCCGCACCGCCTGCACCTCGCCGAAGCGCTTCTGCAAGCCGGCCACGGCGATGGCGGCGGTCATGCCAGGGAGCGTACTCAGGCCTCGCCCTAGACTCTGCCCTATGACCGCTGACGCCTCGCCGCTCGCCCGCGATCCCGAGGTGCGTGCACTCCTCGTCGACGAGCTCGAGCGCCAGCGGACGACGCTGCAGCTCATCGCCTCGGAGAATTTCACGTCCCTCGCCGTCATGACGGCCTCGGCCTCGGTGCTCACCAACAAGTACTCGGAGGGCTACCCGGGCAAGCGCTACTACGGGGGCAACGTCATCGCCGACGAGGTGGAGGACCTCGCCCGGGAGCGGGCGAAGACCCTGTTCGGCGCGGAACACGCCAACGTGCAGCCGCACGCGGGCGCCCCTGCCAACCTCGCTGCGTACCTCGCCCTCGTGCAGCCGGGCGACACGATCCTTGCCATGCGACTCGATCAGGGGGGCCACCTCACCCACGGCTCGCCCGTGTCGATCACGGGCAAGCTCTACCGCTTCGTCGCCTACGGGGTGACGCCAGCTCGGAGCGACGGCTCCGGCGAGCGCATCGACCTCGACCAGGTGCGCGACCTGGCGCTGCGGGAGCGCCCGAAGCTCATCGTCGCCGGCACGACGGCCTACGCCCGCCTCATCGACCCGATCCCGTTCCGGCAGATCGCCGACGAGGTGGGCGCCAGGTTCATGTTCGACATGGCGCATCCGGCCGGGCTCGTGGCGGCCGGTGTCCACCCGAGCCCCGTCGGCATAGCCGACGTCGTCACCTTCACGACGCACAAGACCCTGCGCGGGCCCCGCGGGGGTTGCATCCTCACCCAGGCGGACCTGGCGCGATCGGTCGACTCGGCCGTCTTCCCCGGTCTGCAGGGCGGGCCGCTCGACCACGTCATCGCCGCCAAGGCCGTCGCCTTCGCGGAGGCGTCCCAGCCCTCGTTCAAGGAGTACGCCGCCCAGGTGGTGGCGAACGCCGCCGCCTTCGCGGAGGCGCTCGTGGCGGAGGGGTTCCGGCTCGTCGCCGGCGGCACCGACAACCACCTCGTGCTCGTAGACCTGCGCGACTTCGACCCCGAGCTCACGGGCAAGGTCGCCCAGGATGCCCTCGACCGAGCCGGCATCACTTGCAACCGCAACCAGATCCCGGACGATCCGAGGCCACCCTTCGTGGCGAGCGGACTCAGGCTCGGCACGGCGGCCGAGACCACGGCTGGCATGCGGGAGGCGGACATGACCGTCGTCGCCGGCCTGCTGGCGCGCGCCCTGAGGCACCGGGACGACGACTCGGAGCTGAAGGCTGTGCGCGCAGAGGTGAGGTCGCTCAGAAGGACGTTCGATCCGTACCCCGAGGGTGTGGGAGGCCTGCTCTGACGCAGATCCAGGGCTGCATCGCCGTCTTCGGCGTCGCCGCCGTCACGACGTTCCTTCTCACCTTCGCCGTTCGGGCGATCGCCGTCCGCCGCAAGCTCATCGTCATGCCCGACGCCGAGCGGGTGCACACGGTGCCGACGCCGACGGCCGGTGGCACGGCCATGTTCCTGGCTTTCGTCGTGGCCCTTGCCGTCGCCCGGCTCTTGCCCGGGCCCTCCTTCCGCCTCGTCTTCCTGGATCCCCGCGCGGCGGTCGGCGTGCTCATCGCCGCTTCGGCGATGTTCCTCGTGGGCTTCGTCGACGATCTGCGTGAGGTGTCGGCGCCGGCCAAGGTCGCCGGTCAGGTGCTGGCGGCGATGATCCTCTACTTCGCCGGTGTGACGATGCTGCAGTTCAAGGTGCCCTTCGCCGGCTACCTCATCCTCTCCCCGTCGATCCTGCCGCTCGTCACTGCCCTCTGGGTCATCGGGATCGCCAACGCCGTGAACCTGATAGACGGTCTCGACGGCCTTGCTGCCGGAGTCGTCGCCATTGCTTCCGGCGCCCTCTGCGTCTACGGGCTGCGGCTGGAGTGGCTCAACCTGCTTCCGAACGGTGACATCGGCCCCCTCATCGCGGCGGCGACATGTGGCTTGTGCATCGGGTTCCTCCCCCATAACTTCCACCGAGCGAAGATCTTCATGGGGGACACCGGCGCCATGGTGCTCGGTCTCCTCATGGCTGCCAGCACCATGGTCATCGGGGGCGTGGCCGCTCCGTCCTGGGGGCAGACGTATTTCTTCTTCGTGCCCCTGGCTGTCCCGTTCGTGATCCTCGGCGTGCCCATCGTCGACACGGTGTTCGCCATCATTCGCCGCACCGTGCACCGCACGGGCTTGGCCGTGCGGGATCTCGAGCACCTCCACCACCGCCTCATGCGCCTCGGTCATGGCCACCGCCGCACCGTCATCGTGTTGTGGACCTGGACGCTGCTGCTCTCGGCGCTCGTGCTCTACCCGACCTTCTATCCCTCCTGGGGCGGGGAGATCCCCATCGGCCTCGGAGTTCTCGCCGTCGCCCTCTACACGTTCTTCCAGCCCGGACTGCGCAAGGAGCCCGCCCTCGAGGCGACGAAGGTCGGCGCCCGGGCTGTGGGTGTCTCCGCAGACGTGACGCCGAAGATCTCGGTCCCGGCGACGCCGTCGGTCCCGGCCGGCGAGAGCGGGGCGCCTGACGGCTTTGGTCTCGACACGCCGGCAGGGCCGCACCGCGCCCACCACCGGCGCCGTTTTGCTCGCCACGACCCTCCGACGCGAGGATAGAGACGCGAAAGTGAGCAACAAGCCCACACCGAGCCTGGCCACCTTGCTCGGGATGGGCGTCACGACAGCACTGTGCGTCGGCGTCGGAGTCGGCGGCGGCTACTGGCTGGACGTGACGTTCAAGACCGGGTCCACGTTCACCTTCGTCGGGCTTGTCCTCGGGGTCGCTGCCGCCGTGGCGGCGGTGTATTTCGAGATCAAGGCGTTTCTCTAGGTCCTGTTGTTGAGCCAGCAGCGTGGCCGGCCAGGTGGGTCGCCCGCGCTTGGGGAAGTGACATCACGAGGGTATGAACCGACTGGCAGAGCTCTTTGAGCAGATCACGTTGCCCGAGATCCAGCGCTTGCTCAAGCGCACGGTGTTCTCGGCCATCGGCGTGGGCACCATCGCCCTCGTCGTCGCCGGTCTCCTCGGCCACTTGGTCTTCGGTGTGGGTGTGTGCATCGGGCTCCTCCTCGGAGTCGTCAACGTCCGGCTCATCACCCAGCAGACGGCCAAGGCGAGCGAGTCCAAGCGAGCCAAGCCGATCAGGGCCCTCGCCTCGCTGACCTTGTTCCGTCTGGGCGCCACGACCCTCGTCATCGTCGTCCTTGCCGTCGTCACGACCCAGCTCGGCTTCGGGGCCGTCGGCGGCGTGGCCGTCTTCTACTTCGTGTTCCTCGCCAACCTCATCGTGCCCCTCCTGCGGAAAGGTTTCCTGGCGTGATCCTTGCGCCATCGATCCTGGCGGCGTCGGGCTTGAGCACCTTCAACCCGAGCACGGACAACATCACCGTCAACCTCGGACCTCTCGGGCCCATCAACGTCGGCGACCTCATCTCGGTTGGCGTCGCCGGTCTCACCATCCTGGCGCTCGGCGTCCGGCTGCGGATGAAGGTGACCTCGGGCGTCCCCGGCAGGTTGCAGCTGGCTTTCGAGACGATCGTCGGAGCCGTTGAGAACCAGGTCACCTCGATGATGGGAGACCAAGGGCTCTTCATCGTCCCGCTCGCCGTGACGCTCTTCATCTTCATCCTCTTCTGCAACTGGATCGACATGATCCCGACGACCTGGCCTGGCCACGATCAGCTCCTGCCGGCGCCGACCGGCGACATCAACATGACCGCCGCCCTGGCGGTCCTCGTGATCCTCCTGGTGCACTTCACCTGGATCCAGAAGAACGGGCTCAAGGCCTATATCAGGCACTATTTCAAGCCGCCGGCGATGTTCCTCATCAATGTCGTCGAGGAGATCGCCAAGCCCTTAACCCTCGCCCTCCGACTCTTCGGCAACATCTTCGCCGGCGGCGTCATGCTGCTGTTGATCTCCTATCTGCCGGCGAAGTTCATCGTGCCGATCCCACTGCTCGATGTCGTGTGGAAGCTCTTCGACGGGCTCTTCGTGGGCCCGGTGCAAGCCTTCATCTTCACCCTGCTCACGATTCTGTACTTCTCGTCAGCCATCACCGGAGGCCACTGAGCGCGCAGCGGCGCTCACCTCCCCCGGCCCGGCTGGCTCACCCAGCTCTGTTCCATCAAAAGAAAGAAACAGGAGAAAAGGCAAAATGGCAGCAGCAGAGACCACAGCACAAGCGCTCAGCTCCGCTGGGGCGTTCATCGGCGGCGGCCTCGCGCTCGGCGGTGGCGCCATCGGCGCTGCCATCGGCGATGGGCTGGCCGGCAGCCAGACGATCGCCGGCATCGCCCGTCAGCCCGAGGCCCAGGGCCGGCTCTACACGACGATGTTCATCGTCGTCGGCCTGTGCGAAGCCATGTACTTCATCAACCTCGTGTTCATGATTCTCTTCGTCTTCGTGCTCTACAAGAAGTAAGCGGTTCCTCCATGGTCTCGTCCAACCTCTTCCTCCTCCCGGGCTTCACGTTCGTCCTCGAGCTCATCGCTTTCTTGATCGTCCTCTGGATCGTCGCCAAGTACGTCCTCCCGCCGCTGCGGAAAGCCATGGACGAGCGGGCCGATCACATCAGGAACTCGATCCAGGCAGCCGAGGACGCCAAGAGGGAGGCCGACGAGCTGGCGAGCCGGCGACGGGAGCTGCTCGAAGGCGCCCGGCAGGAAGCCCGGGCGATCATCGACCAGGCGAACGAGATCGCCGAGCAGCTCAGAGAGGATGGTCGCCGCCGAGGCGTGGAAGAGCACGATCGTCTGGTGGCGAGCGCCCAGGTGGAGATAGACCTGGAGCGCGATCGGGCACGGTCGGAGGTCATGAGCGAGCTGGGCTCCCTCGTGCTCGAGGCGGCCGAGCGCGTCATCGGAGCGGGGCTCGACGACGAGCGGCACCGCGCCCTCGTAGAAGAAGCGATCACGGCCGCGCAGGCGAGCAGCACTCGCGAGGCCGGTGACCGCTGATGCTCGAGCTCGTGCGGGGATACGCGAAGGCGACGTTCGATGCGGCCGAGCGGGCCGGACGGATCGAGGCTGTCGCGTCCGACCTCGCGGAGCTCTCGCGCCTGCTGGTGGCGTCTGAGCCCCTCCGCATCGTGCTGACGGACGGCTCGATCCCGGTCCAAGCCCGCCGGGCCGTCGTCGAGGAGCTCCTCTCCGACAAGATCTCCTCGGATGCGTTGGCCACGGTCGTCTTCGCCATGGTGAGCGAGCGGGCAGCCGAGCTTCCCAAGACCCTCGAACGGCTCGTCGAGACGGCTGAGATCGCCAGCTCGCTGGCCGCCGCAGGGGAGCCGCCCGACGGCGAGCCTCCCGTCGGGCGCTCGGGTGCCTACGAGCGCATCCGCGGCTACGGCGAACGCATCTTCGAGCTGCAGCGGCACACCGACGACGTCGACGAGATCGAGGACGAGCTGTTCCGACTCGCCCGCATCATCGAGCACAACTTGGCCCTGCGCGATGCCCTGGCGGACAGCGCCGTCCCGACGGACCGGAGGGTGAGCGTGCTCGCCGATCTGCTCAGGGGTCGTGTCCGGCCGGAGACGGTGTGGCTGGCCGGCTACGTGCTGCGGAGCGGGCGGTCGCGGGACTTCGTCGGCGCCCTCGACTACCTCGTCGAGATCGCCGCCGCCGAACGCGGCCGGCGCATCGCGGACGTTCGCGCCGCCGTAGAGCTCGAGGCCGACGAGCGCGCGCGGATGTCGCAGGCGCTCTCTGCGATCATGCGCAGGCCGGTGGAGCTGCGCGTCCGCATCGACCCTTCCGTCCTGGGTGGTGTCAGCATCAGCGTCGGCGACACCGTGATCGACGGGACGGTCAAGCACCGGCTCGAACAGCTGCGAGAGTCGTTCATGCAGCGAAGCTGACCTCCACCGCCGGACCAGAGGAAGACAAGTCCAACCACGAGGACCACAAGGACGACAGGACACACATGCCAGAGCTCACGATCAGCGCCGAGGACATCGAAGCGGCGCTGCACCGCCACGTGGCGGAGTACAACGCAGAGGTACGGGCCGAGGAGGTCGGCCGCATCGCCGAGGTGGGCGACGGTATCGCCCGGGTGACAGGGCTTCCGAACTGCTCTGTCAACGAGCTCCTCGAGTTCGAGAACGGAACGGTCGGGCTCGCCCTCAACCTCGACGAGGAGACGATCGGGGCCGTCGTCCTCGGTTCGGTCGAATCCCTCGACGAGGGCCAGATCGTGCGGGCGACCGGCCGCATCCTCTCGGTCCCTGTCGGCGATGGCCTCCTCGGCCGCGTCGTCGACCCGCTCGGCAACCCCATCGACGGCAAAGGGGCGCTCTTCAACACCGAGGACCGCCGCGTCGAGATTCAGGCACCCGGCATCGTGAAGCGCCAGCCCGTGAAGGAGCCACTGCAGACCGGCATCAAGGTCATCGACGCCATGACGCCCATCGGTCGGGGACAGCGCGAGCTCATCATCGGTGACCGCAAGACGGGCAAGACGACGCTCGCCGTCGACACGATCATCAACCAGCGTGGCCAGAACGTGAGGTGCATCTACGTGGCCGTCGGCCAGAAGGGATCCACCGTCGCCCAGACCGTCTCGACCTTGGCAGAGCACGGCGCCCTTGACTACACCGTCGTCGTGGCCGCACCGGCGTCGGAGCCGGCGCCGTTCAAGTACCTCGCCCCCTACGCCGGCTGCGCCATGGGCCAGCACTGGATGGAGCATGGCCAGCACGCCCTCATCATCTACGACGACCTCTCGAAGCAGGCGGAGGCCTATCGCCAACTGTCGCTCCTGCTCCGGCGTCCCCCGGGGCGCGAAGCCTACCCGGGCGACGTCTTCTACCTGCACAGCCGCCTCCTCGAGCGGGCCGCCAAGCTGTCCGATGCCATGGGTGGCGGCTCGCTGACAGCACTGCCGATCATCGAGACGAAAGCCGGTGACATCTCCGCCTACATCCCGACGAACGTGATCTCCATCACCGACGGCCAGATCTTTCTCGAAACCGACCTCTTCTACTCCGGTGTGCGACCCGCCATGCACGTCGGCAACTCGGTCTCCCGCGTGGGCGGAGCGGCTCAGGTCAAAGCCATGCGCGCTGTCGCCGGGACCCTCAAGATCGACTTGGCGCAATTCCGGGAGCTGGAGGCCTTCGCCACGTTCGGCTCCGAGCTCGACAAGGTCTCCCAGGCGCAGCTCGACCGCGGCTATCGGCTGACGGAGCTGCTGAAGCAGGGCCTGAACGAGCCGCTCCCCGTCGAGGATCAGGTCGTCGTGATCTATGCGGGGACGCACGGGCACGTGGACGACATCCCCATCGAGGACGTGCAGCGGTTCGAGCGCGAGCTGCGGGCGCATTTCCGGGCGCGCCATGCCGACCTGCTGCAGCAGATCCGTGACACCGGCCAACTACCGGCCGAAGCCGCCATGGATGCAGCCATCGAGGAGCTGAAGGTGCAGTTCGCCCCGGTCGGTGACGAGCCGGCGACAGGGGAGGCGCCCGATTCGGAGGGGTCGGAGCTGGCCGCCGTCGAGGCGGCGGCCGGAGCGGAGTAGCCGATGGCCGGTGGGCAGGAACGCATCCTGCGGAGGCGCATCCGCAGCGTCGAGTCGACCAAGAAGATCACGCGGGCGATGGAGCTGATCGCGGCGTCGCGGATGTCACGTGCCCAGGCGCGCATCGCCGGGGCACGTCCCTACCTGCACGGCATGGAGCGGGTGCTCGCCGACGTCGCCTCCGACGGCACGGCGCCGGCCCGCCTGCTCGGCGTCCCGGAGTCGCCGGAGCACGTGGCCATCGTGGCGATCGTCTCCGACCGGGGACTGTGTGG